>JAUVCH010000151.1 GCA_030595795.1 Gammaproteobacteria bacterium | reverse complement strand
GCTTTGGCGAGTTACTGTCATACGAAAGCACAGCATGGGCAATGGCTAGTCCGCATCGAAGATGTGGATACACCTCGGGTAGTCAAAGGCTCCACCGATGAGATTCTACAGGCTCTAGAAGCCTTTGGTTTTGAATGGGATGGACAAATCGAATATCAAAGCGATCATTTTGAGCGTTATCAGCACGTGCTTCAGTCACTTCTTGATCAACGCTTTTGTTATGCCTGTGAATGTAGTCGAAAAACCTTGCGTGACGCTAATGCACAAAGTGGCCCACTGGGATTAATCTATCCGAAATTTTGCCGGAAAAAAGCGCTGGACAAAAAAGGACATTCCGTTCGGATAAATACCGAAGGTAGCAGTGTCGTCCGCTATACTGATCAAGTCTATGGCAGGGTTGAATTCGACATCGAAAAGCAGTTAGGCGATTTCGTGTTACGTCGTGCCGATGGGGTTTTCGCCTATCATCTGGCCGTCGTAATAGACGACGAACAACAGGGCATCAATCAAATCGTACGCGGCGCTGACCTGCTTGAAGCCACCTGTTTACATTTGTTCCTGCAAAATTTACTCGGTTATCAAACACCGCAGTATTTGCACGTACCTTTGATCAGAAATAACCAGGGCGACAAGCTCAGTAAGCAAACCGGTGCACAGGCTATTAATTGTTTAGACAAGAATAAATTATTGATAAAAGCACTGAGAATCCTTGGCCAGACCATAGAGGATGGGTTAACACAGGCCTCAGCTAGAGAAATACTCGAATCGGCCATAGGGAACTGGGATTACTTTAATATTCCGAAACCATCAGGAAGTATTTATTGATTAAAT
This sequence comes from Gammaproteobacteria bacterium, assembly GCA_030595795.1. GTDB lineage: Bacteria > Pseudomonadota > Gammaproteobacteria. The sequence goes on along the minus strand of JAUVCH010000151.1, from coordinate 6,434 downwards.
ATGTTCATCGGAACTATCCACCTGGATCACCCTCAAACACAGATTAGACAGGAGAATTACCAATGTGTATTTCGCCAAAAGTTAATCTTTCGGTCAAACAGCCCGCCAGACTCAAAGTATCGAGCACCACTGATCCACAATATCAATCGATACTGAATAACAGCAACGACAATGTTGAACGATTGCAAGTGCAACGGCTACAGGCATTTATTGATCGAGAGCCTGAATTTGACAAAACTTTTGCGATAGAACAGTTCGGTTATCCAACACATTTGCTGGAATTTAAGCAGGCTCTGGCACAACTGACAGGCGATCAAACTTTAAAGGTTAACAGCCAGTCGGCCATTTTGATCGATGATCTGGCGGCTAGCTGTCGAATTCTAAACTTACCGGTAGAAATCCTACAATTCCGTCGAAACCACTATCTTTATGCGAGTCAGCCAACTATGCGGGCGAATCCATAAACACCAGTACCTTCTCGATTACAGCCTCGTCTTTTAATATGCGATGATGCCCCAGGCCTTCGGTTTCAACTACCTGGCAACCCTGCCAATATTCCTTTACCGCGTCAAACTGCGACATCGGAATTTCTTCATCATCAGTATCGAAAATTAGCAGGCCACTAAAATCGCTATCCTTGAGCAAACTTGCCGGAGTGAAAAAACTCCAGACATCGTCCAGGCCAGAAATTTCAGCCATTTTCGCTCCGATTTTCTGGTGAAATCTGAGGGACAAGCTCTGGTTCAAATTCAGTAATTCACTATAGGAATTATGTATCTCATTTACATCGAGATGTGGTCCAAAAAAAACCATCTGTTCAATGGATAGTCCACGTTGTTTAGCCATCATAGCGGCCATAGCTCCGAAGGAATGCGCCATTACGGTATGTACTGAGCCAATCTGACGTTGAATAGCCAGCAAAGAGTCGACAAACTCAAGTAAGTGCGTTTGTTTGCCTGGGTTTTCGCCATGTGCGGGCGCATCAAATGCGGCTACTCGATAGCCTGCTGCTGCGAGACCCGGGATAAATTTACGAAACTGCGCCCCAGAGCCACTCCAGCCGTGCATCATGACCACCAGTGGACCTTTTCCCCATAGATAAACTGGAATTGTTTTATCCTTTAGTTGAAGCTCGACTTTCGAGTCAGCCTGCTGCCAGAACTCCCTGATCCAGGGCTTCATCGGACTTTTGAAGACGGTAAAGAAAAAGCCTTTCAAAATATTGGCAGCCCAGTTCATGTGTATTCGCGAGGCAATATTCAGACCCATGCCCAACAGCTGATAAGTGAGCGGAATTACACGCTTGCGACGTTTCGTAGAGATGAATCGTTGATTAGTTGATCGAGTAGACTTAGCAATGAGTTGCGACATGTTTGTTCCCTGTTAACGAATAGCGGTAGTTTGTCAGTTGTTTTCTTTATAGAAAAGTGTCATATTTGACATAATACTGGTGGATTTGGACATATCACATGCGGATCGCAATTTTAATCATGAACCGCTGTATCGGCAGCGGCATTCATAGCATCGTCGATTCATTAATCGCGACCAATTACACGTTAGTGAAGTCAGATCTTAACCCCCTATTTGAATGGGATATCGTATCCATCGATGGCAAAGCAATCATGCCAACCAATGGCCTGACTATCCATCCAGATTACAGCCTGGCTGAATACATGGCACTCGACACCAGCGCCGACGTGTGGGTGTTTCCATCGGTTTTTCATTCTTCAACCGGCTACGAGAAAGTCGCGAATGCGATGACCGAAGCCGCCCCGATTATCCCGGTGATCCAGAAACACTATGATCGTGGCGGACTACTGATCAGCATTTGCAGCGGTTCGTTTTTGCTCGCTAAAGCCGGTTTAATGAATAACTTGCCAGCGTTAATGCACTGGAAAAGCGAGCACCATTTTCGCCGTATGTTCCCAAAGTTAAAAATCGATACCCACAACGCCATTGCCGACTATGGTAATATTATTAGCGTGATTGGTGGCGGCATGGCCTACGAGCACCTGGTGATGCATCTGGTAGAACGTTTTGCTGGTCACCGCACTGCAGTAGACACCGCAAAATTGCTAATGATGCATTTGAACGCACCCTCTCCTCAGCCTTTCCGCACTAATGTTGAAACTACCAACCATGCTGATGAGCTGGTCTTACGCGCCCAACGACAGATCGAACAGCATAGCCACGAAGTAATCGACTTCAATCGGCTATCCCGACAGCTCAATATCAGTGATCGTCAATTGAATAGACGGTTTTCAAAGGTACTACAGTGTTCACCGTTACAGTATTTGCAGAAGATTCGAATCAATCGTGCCTGCAATCTACTCGAACTCACACAACTACCCTCCAATAAAATTGTCTATGAAGTTGGCTATAAAGATGAAAGCAGTTTTCGCAAATTATTCAAGAAGCAAATGGAAATGACAATGGAAGCATATAGACAACAGTTTGGAGCTAAAACGGTACTTAGTTTGTAGCTTTTATAGAACTGGTCAATCGGTTAAAATTGCTAACCATTTTTAATAAAGTGAAAAGAAAATGATTAAGCCAGCCGGCGAATTCATAGCCGAAGCCCAGACACAAATCAATTGTATTGACGTTGCTCAGGCCAAAAAACTGTTTGATGATCGCGATAATGTTGTCATCATCGATGTACGCGAAACAGATAGTACTAACGAATCTAAACTCCGAGATTCGGTCAACATATCCCGCGGCCTGTTGGAAATGAAAACCCATAAACATATCCCCGGTGCTGACACCGTAATCCTTATCCATTGTGCAGGCGGTGGCCGCGCATCACTGGCGGCTTTAACCTTAAAGCAAATGGGTTACAGCAACGTCTACGCAATCACTGCCCCGTATGAAGAGATTAAGAAAATGTTTGGCTGATTGCCACCGACCAAAATTCAGACAGAAAGCGCTTCAGTAAAGTGACTAATAAACGCATGGACCCTGGCTGATCGAACCAGGTCGGGGTGGGTCAGAATCCAGAGCCCGGTGGTCAACTCTTCTGTTGGAGCATCTAGTCGGATCAGTTTATCGGATGAGTCGCCAAGAAAATGTGGCAATAAAGCCAGTCCAAGACCATTCTCGGCTGCCACTTTGAGCGTCACAAATGAATCACAACGCATCGTCACAGATTCAGGCTTAATTTCCGATCGGTACCAGTTTAGTATCTGTGTACCCGCGAAGCTATCATCCAGGCCTACCCAGTTAAGATTAAAAATATTATCTTTATCTTGATGATTAATAAAATCAGGCGCCGCGTAAACCCCAAATTCCAAATCACAAAGACGATGTCCGATCAGATTAGGGTCCGGAGATTTGGTAGGACGTATAGCGACATCGGCATCGCGCCGATTGAGGTCTAGAACGCTATTACTACTCAGCAGGTTGACGACGATATAAGGATGCTTTTTTTGAAAACTGGCGAGATGAGGGCCGAGTAGAGAAACGACAAAACTGTCGGTGGTAGTAGCACGCACCTCCCCTTCCAGCTTTAATTCCCGACCGACAATCTCACGCTGCATATCAAATAAAGTATTTTCGACTTCACGAGCAGCATTAATCATTTTTTCGGCTTCAGGCGTTAATACATAACCCGACTCGCTGCGTACGAATATTCGGCAATTTAAACTGTCCTGAAATGCGTTAATCCTGCGCAGTACCGTGGTTCGGTTAACTCCCAGCACGCGAGCTGCGGCGGCGATTGAACCCTTATTCGCCACCATGAAGACATAGCGCAGATTATCCCAATTAACTTGATGCATAATCGCAGCACTATAGCGCAGTTTTTAATTACTTGAGGTGTTTTTTGGCCCTCTGCCAATTCGAGTGGGTAGACCTTAGTCACCCTTGACACGGGCTCTCCGCTTCGCGGTGACTCAGATCTACCCACTCGAATTGGGAACGGCCTATTTATATAAGCGCACCCACTAGCCGAAATCGATTATTTTGCCTGATCTATAAATTCCTGAATTTTGGTCGCATCCAGTAATGTTGACCAGTTATCCGCACCGGCATCAGTTATACGCTTTTCCCACTTCCTTAAGCGCTTTCGATAAACCTCGGGGTCATTGCTATCCTTTTTCAGCTTAATCACATTCATTGCAGCAATGTGCATGCCCTCGAACTCATCGTCGGCAAAATTTCGCTTAACCCCATTGGGGAGTTCTTCTTTCATGTCGCTGAAGATAAACATAATTTGTGTACCCGACTGGGTTTTTTTCAGGTAATCGGAACATAGCATCATCGCACCACTAATATCGGTCAGTCGTGACCTGGCCTTGCCAGAACCAAATTTATCCAGGGTTTTCGAAAGCGTCAACTTTTGACTATTCGCCTGGGTTGGTCTGTAATCGAGCGTCAACTTTGTCACCAGATTTTCTTCGGCATAACTATTGCTGTCGATTTTGACAAAGAACAGACTGTCGCCCGGAATCATTTGCGGCAATATCCCCGCTTTGACAATATTGACTACCGATTTCTTCTGTGACGAGTAGGTTCCAGATATATCGACCATAGTGCAATACGATGTCTCATAGGCCTTATTGTCGGAACAGGCCGCCACGACCAGGCTCACTGACAGGGCAAACAGGACAGGCTTGATTATTTTTAGCATGGTATTTTCTCTATTTAGCTGACGCTAGCCGGTTTACCCTTAAACATATTCGAGATTTGCACGGGAACGATGATATAAATATCGAAAATATGCATCAAAATTTTGAAAAATCCTTCGATCAAAAAAGCCACCGCGTTAGCCAGATGGCAAATCACAGTAATTATAATCGTATAAATTTTAGCAAAAGCGTGCTGGCTGGCTTCGATAAACATTTCTAACGGTATCGCGATTACCGCTAATATCCAGGGCAATACAAAGCCGAGTAAGGCCTGCCCGATGACCGTAATGTTGGAGTCGATATTTTCGGCTATGGTTGCCGATTCGCCTGCCAGGCTTCTATCAAGCGCGCTTTTAGCTTCAGCCAGATGTTCGCGCAATATCGCCAACGAAGCTTCCACCGAGGAAAGAAACAGGAGACCAAATAGCGCTCCATATAAAATTATCTGACGTTTACCGCGCGTCATATTAGCGATTTGCGGAAAGGTATGCGTTACACCGATAGCTTCGAAAAGGAAAATGCCCAGTACCAGTTCCAGGGCAACTATGACCAGCGCAGAAATCTCTGATACAGCCATACCCGCCACCCTAACTCCAGCTGGAACCAGCTCTGACATCGGCAGCGCAATTAGATTAAAGTTAATAAAAGCGCCCACCATGCCAACGCATATAACAATGAGTGAGATGATAAATAATTTAGTCACTTTGGATGACAGCATATCGATCGACTCTGAACCACCGGTCGATATCTTTTCGTACTGATCCATATAACGATCGATATTTCGGCTATTCTCGATCACTTTATCAACTTTGTGATTAATCTCTTTGCCGAGTTTCTCGATGCGCTTCCACACGGGTGCCATGCCACCTAATATTTTATGGCGTTTGCCAGCAACATCGCGTAGCTCCGACAGTGCCTTCTTTTCGCCGGACACTGCTGATTTATGTATTTCACCGAGCATCTTCTCGATGATACGATCACCGGTTGACCCTTGCGCACGAGCGATGGTTTCAACTACTTCACTCCAGCCCGGAGCTTCCGGCGCTACCTGCCCACACTCTTTATAATCGCCTTCGATTTTGGCGATATTTTCATCCAGTTTGAGCTGTAATTCGGGATACCCAGAAACACTTTTTGTATTCGCAGTATCAATTCTGTGGAATTCCTGAAGAATTTCGCCCTGTATTTTAGCGACGCCGGATTCGAGTAGAACCTTGCGATCTTTTTCGCGCATTGCCTCCACCGATGCTCTTATCCAGGAAGCCATCTTCCTTAACCCGCCTGCGGTTGCATCCGACATGGCCTGGATCATTTTATGCATAGGCTCTCTAGCAAAGAACATGAAAATCATGCTACTAACAACCCAGATAGCAATAGATACGCCCGGCATTTTCGGAAAAAGGTATAAACTTTCCATGGTGAAATCCTTATAATACTTGTTGGTGGAGCTACCGAGAATAGTCGCGAAATTACGGAAAAGATACGTGAATAGTTATCAAATTCGTCGATTTTTCGCGGAAGTGTGAGGATCAACAAACTCTTTAGATTACTGTGTTTTCAAAAACTTATTTAACATTGTTGATAATTGAGGACAATTCATGCTCTTCCCGGCACAAGTTTTTCAGTAGTTCCAGATACTGTGAATCATAGGAATCATAGGGTCAGACACGAATGGCACTTACTTAAGCTTTTTAGGGTGACCATTTTCAATGACTTCTTCGCGGGCCAGATACCTGGGTTTAGTGAGTAAAGGATATGGTTTGGGTCTTCGCTTGACCGCCCTGGGCTCTATTCTGCCCGATCTATTGG
>JAUVCH010000064.1 GCA_030595795.1 Gammaproteobacteria bacterium | reverse complement strand
CTACTCAGTTCGCTAATTTCCTCGACATAATGATCGGCCTTCAGCGACAACCATTGCTTCATATCCATTGATCGATCAAAGACCTTCATAGGAATCGCTGGATTAGATAACTGGCTCAGATAATCGGCCCAGATTCGCTTCCCACTACCGCTGGTTCCGCTAAAAAATACCGGTTCCTCCGAATCCCGTAATTCGTTAAATCGCTTTCGTAGGTCCTGCACGACATTACTGTTACCGGCTGGCTGTTCGTGTTTTAAAGGGGTAGTCTCGGTAGAGGTTCCGGTACTATGCAGCGCCGCTTTCACGGTACTCAACAACTTCGCCATCGATAGCGGCTTTTCGACAAAGTCATAAGCGCCGTAACGCGTCGCCTCGACCGCGGTTTCGACCGTACCGTGACCGGACATCATCACCACTGGACAATCGTCTTTGCCATCATCCTTCCACTGTTTGAGCAGCGTAACGCCGTCAATTTCGGGCATCCAGATATCAAGCAACACCAGATCGGGCGACGAAGTCCTGCGTATCTCGTTGGCGGCACGGGCATGTTCTGCCACGTCGACCTGATAACCTTCGTCTTCCAGGATATCCTTTAATAAAAAGCGAATATCCGGCTCATCATCAACGACTAGAATTTTGGCACTCATCGCATTACCTTAATGTCTGACTGATTACTCGTGGCCTCGGCTTCGGCATCGCCTTCACCAATGACCGCGTCATTGACTGGTGACAGAATCGGTAACCGCACATTGAATCGTGCACCACCACTGTCATTATTTTCGACCCAGACCATGCCGCCGTGTTCATCCACAATTTTCTGCACGATAGCCAATCCCAGTCCGCTACCCGTGGTCTTGGTGGTCACATAAGGATCAAACAGGTTATCAGCGACTTCATCGGCAATGCCATCGCCACTATCTTCGACCACAAAATCGACAAAATGTCGTCCCTGCTCCCGTACGCAATGGGTTTTCAGTTGTATCCAGCCGTGCTCCTCGATGGTTTCCAGGCTATTTTTTACCAGATTATGTACCAACTGTCGCAAGCGCACGCCATCGCCAAGTATGGCCGGCAAATCTTCTTCAAGATCTAACTCGATACGAACGTCACTATGATTGTCGTGGTACAGCACTGATATGGCTTCGAGCATTTGATTAAAGTTTAAGGATTCAGGCTTTTGCTCGGGCGTGTGCGCGTAGTCGGTAAATGCATTCACCATTTTTTTCATCGCCTCAACCTGCTGTACTATGGTCTGGGTATAGCGATCGAGCATGTCCTGTTTTTCCGCCGACACTTCGCCGCCTAACTTTCGTTGTAGGCGCTCGGCGGATAACTGAATAGGCGTCAATGGGTTTTTAATTTCGTGAGCCAGACGACGCGCCATTTCGCTCCAGGCTGAATCTTTCTGCGCCTGAATCATCTGCGTCAAATCATCGACCACAATGACCTGCTCTTTACGCTCGTTCGATTCTGACTGCAGCGTGGTACCGCGAACGCGCAATATTTTACGACCGCTATGACCAAACATAATGACCTCTTCCTGCCATTCATCCTTATTATCCATGTGACTCGTAGCGGCCTCGAAAAAGCGCTGCATCATTGGATATTCGCGCACCACATCGGCAATATATAGCTCGGTAAAATAATAGCTGTCGATATCGAAAATAGAGCAGGCCGCCGGGTTACCGCTTTTAATAAAGCCGGTCTCATCGATGGTCAACACGCCAGAAGTAATGTGCTCCATCACCGATTCAAGATAATTCTTCTGCATTGCCTCCATGCGCTGGCTTTGTTCGGCTACAGCTCGGCTGCGAGATATTTTTCGTGTCATGGTATTAAACGAGCGCAGCAAAAAACCAAGTTCATCGGTGCCCGATACATTGAGCTGTTTTTCGTAGTCACCCGCCGCGACAGACTTGGTACCTTCTACCAGGTCGTTAATGGGAGATACCAGTTTTCTAGCCGCAACGAAGGCCAACCAGATAGCAGTTAACACGCTCAGCAGCCAGATCAGTGACAGTGCCAGAGTGAAGCTGGTTTTCAGCGGATTTCGCAGAACTGCAAGCTCCTTGTACTTATCGAATGCTGCCTGTACACCAATAGTTAACTCGTTGAGTCGGTCGGTAAATGGATATAAAGCCTGCAATGTTTTAGCTGCTTCGGTGGCATCGGAGCTTTGCACCAATACCGCTATCCGAATGGCCAGGCCGTAAACCGGATCTTCCTGGAGCTTTAGATAATGATTCTCGCTATCGAGTTCACCGACATCGATTAAGGAAAGTGCGCTTGGTAACTCGGTAGAATCGATACTACTGGAGGCGACAATCGACTGGTCATGATCGACCAGAGTAAGTTCGGTGGCATTGAGTCTTTCCCGCGCCTCGTCCAGATATACGACTAATATACTGTCGTCTACATCGGATATTTCGATCGCGATATCCAGTGTTTTGTTCAGCGCCTCGCGTTTACGCAAATCGAGCGCACTACGTCCAAGTTGCAAGGAATCTTCCAGCGCTGTTTCGATGCCAACATCGAACCAGCTATCGATACTCCGATGCAAGAAACTAAGCGAGAAGTAATAAACAATACTTACTGGAATAATCGTCAATAAGACAAAGACACCCACCATGCGTGCAGTGAGATGCGAGCCAATCGTTTTTAACCGATATTGAACGATAAGCCGGTAAACGTTATAGATGATCAGGCCAAGCAGGAAGACCAGACCCACCGCGTTAAAAAACATCAACCAGAGGTAATACTTACCAAAGCTGGCAGAGTTAGAAGTCGCGTCACTAATCAAATATAAAGAAGTAATGAGCAAAATAGCCACCGCCAGAACCGATACTGTATTGCGTAGTGTCTTATTCATGGCTGGACTCGGTCGATCCTCCAGGAAAACCATTTGCTTCGCAAACCCCAGTCGTTATCCCAGAGCGAGCTCGATTTCAACGGCAGAGGCAGTTCTTCGACATCGAGCCCGAATCGCATCTGCGCATAAACTTTTAGATCACGACTGATATTGCCAATATCAAGCATCGGATACCGATAAATAACTTTTAGAGAATTGACGGCTTCCTTTCGACTGTCGAAATAATTCCGCTGGCTATTATTTATATCAGATACCACGTAGGAATTTAGCATCGGCAGATAGTGCAACAGGTACTGCTGTTTAAGCGAGATGATTTTTCTATCGAACCAGTACTTTTTGACTTCAAGAATTTCTACTTCAAAGCTAAGTGGCACTGCAAAACCCTGATCGATGGCGATCGAAATATATTTGGGCAATTCAATTGATATCGTCGAATCAAGCAGTAATAGCGTCTCCTGAAGAACAAATCCGGCTTTTTCTATTTCAAATACTGGTCTTTCTTCTGCCCATACTGGAAGCGCAGCCTGGCATAATAAAAGTAAACCACAGAATATATTCAGCGCAGGGTTCATCTTCCACGACTCGCGCCCGTATCCACCTTTTGCAGGCAGGCGTAATAAAAGCCATCCATATTTTCCGATCCCGGTAATATCTGACGCCCCCACGGCCGTTGTTCGCCCCATTGTACTGAATTCGGCCCAATCACCGTACAATTATCCCTATTTTGGACAAACCAGTCGATTTGACGTTCGTTTTCGTCTTTAAATATAGAACAGGTACTGTAGAGCAGCTTGCCTCCTGGTTCGAGCAAATCCCAAAGCGCTGTCAAAATTCGTCTTTGCTGCGATACCAGACCTTCGATATCGCTGGCCCGACGTAAAAGCTTGATATCAGGGTGGCGACGAATAACACCACTGGCTGAACAGGGCACATCGGCTAATATTCGGTCAAACAACTTGCCATCATGCCAGTCGGCAGGGCTAGCTGCATCGCCGCACACCAATTTTGCCTGCCGACCTGTTCTTGTGAGGTTTTCATCAATTAATTTCAACCGATTATGATCCTGATCGACCGCCACCAGATCAAGCTCATCGGTAGCCTGAAGTATATGTGCAGTTTTACCTCCGGGTGCAGCACAGGCATCGAGCACGCGCATACCCGGTTGGCAATCAAGTAATCCAGCGGCCAGCTGTGTGGCCCCATCCTGCACGCTTAGTAGACCACTTTGAAACCCGGCCACAGCAGTAATATTACACGGCTTATCCAGCACCAGAGCGGTTTCCACCACCCCATGTGCATGCCCTAAAATCCCCTGCTGCTCCAGGTCCTTAATGCATTTCGCCATCGATATCTGCCGTAAATCGACCCTTAATACCATCGGCGCGAGTCTATTACCTGCCCCGAGTATCGATTCAGTCTGCTCGGGCCAGTCGAGTTTGATCTTGTGTTGAAGCCACTCCGGGTAAGACTTTTCATCAAAGCCGGTCGACATATTAACTTCATCCCTGATCAAGCCACGCAATACGGCATTTACCAGTCCTTTGGCCCAGCCTTTGTTTTGCCATTGGGGTAATTGGACGGTTTCATTCACCGCGGCATGCGGCTCGACTTTCATAATTGCCAGCTGGTATAGACCGAGCAGTAATATCGCCTCCAGATCCAAATCTTTTTTCTTGAAGGGCTTTCGTAAATAGCCGTTGACTACGGGTTTCAACGCAAAATACCAACGGCAAACACCATAAGCCAGCGCTCGACTGAGCGATAAATCACGTTCGTCGACACCCTTCAGAGTACCCAGGACGGTCGCCAACGCATCGTCGAGCGAACGACCTCGCTGGACCACCAACAGTATCGCCTTCAGTGCCAGCCAACGCGGGTTAGTTGATTTATTCGCCATAATCTAACTGAATTCCAACCCTGTAAGGTTGCGGGCGTTTAAGACCTGCCCTGGCTCAGATTTTTTCTTTCCTGCAAATTGGAGTTCGGTTATCTGTAATATTCCCTTGCCACATTTGACGTAAATACCTTTTTTGTCGTGACCAACGATTTGACCCACGGGAACGGAATCATTATCAACAATATCAGTTGAGATAGCCTGCCAGACACGTACCGTTTTATTGTCCAGTGTCGTAAAACTAACCGGCCAGGGAGAAAAAGCGCGAATTTCACGTTGAATAGATTCTGCCGCCTTGTGCCAATCGATAGCTGCCTCGGCTTTGATGAGTTTGGCGGCATAGGTGGTCTGGGCTTCGTCCTGAACCACTGGTTCCAACTTACCGTCGATCAGTTTTGCCAGTGTTCGAATTAATAAGTCGGCTCCCAGATCCTTTAACCGATCGTGTAAAATCCCTGAATTCCAGTCAGAGTCAATTGTAATTGATTGTTTTAAAAGAATATTCCCGGTATCCAGACCTTCAGCCATCTGCATAATGGTAATACCCGTTTCAGCATCACCGGCGAGAATCACGCGCTGAATCGGAGCAGCACCGCGCCAGCGTGGGAGCAGAGAGGCATGGATGTTAAGACAGCCGAATTGGGGCGCATCGAGTACGGCTTTCGGCAATATAAGCCCATAAGCCGCAACTACCATCAGGTCGGCCTGCAAATCGATTAGTTGCCGAACATCTTCATTTTGCTTGAACGATTGAGGTTGATAAACCGGAATTTCATGCTCAAGCGCGCAGTTTTTAACCGGACTTTGTTGTATTGCACGACCGCGACCAGCAGGGCGATCAGGCTGGGTATAGACGGCTACCACCTGATGTTCGGAACCAATTAACGCCTCAAGCGCCGGTACTGCAAACTCAGGCGTACCTGCGTAAATTATTTTTAACATGGCTTAAGGGATTCGATGAGTCTGATCAGTCGAAATCTTTCTGCTTCATTTGTTTAACCAGCTTGCTACGAATCCGGTTACGTTTAAGCGACGACAGATAATCGACAAACAATTTGCCGTCGAGGTGATCCATTTCGTGCTGAACACAGACCCCCTCCAGACCTTCGGCTTCGAATTCGATGGTTTCGCCAAAATCATTTTGCGCACGCACGCGAATATGCTCGGCGCGTCGAACCTTTTCGTAAAACCCAGGAACGGACAGACAGCCTTCATCCGTTTCTTCTTCGCCGTCGGCTTCGACTATTTCTGGATTGATTAAGCATCGTGGATGATTACTCTGATCGGAGACATCCATGACGAGTAATCGAATATGCCTGTCGACCTGTGTAGCGGCCAGGCCGATGCCTGGGGCTTCGTACATAGTTTCGAACATATCGCGTACCAGCTGCCTGAGTTCTGGGTCAAATACAGTGACCGGTTTGGCAACAGTACGCAATTTTGGGTCCGGAAAATGCAAAATATTTAATAAAGCCATGGATTTAAACTTCAAGAAGGTTTACAAGTAGTTGTTCCAAGTTAATGATTATATTAGAATCTTAACAATTAAAAAGGTTGTGGATAGACATTTTTCGACTACAATCTCTGAACCAGCACATCAATATTAGGGTTTCTTATGTCTCACAATACCAAAAGACAGCTGACTAAAGGATCGATCCTGCTTTCCGGTTTGTTACTGATATCGGCTTGCGCCGTTCAAAATGAACCATATTCGGTCGTCGAAGAAACCGAACAATCATCCGGTAAAACCGTCAAAGCTCAAATACCAGAGCCAGCACCTGCCGAAACAGTTGTTTATGAACCCGAGTACCCCGAAACCTATATTGTACAAGAAGGTGACACATTATGGGATATTTCCACGGTTTTTCTTCGTGATCCCTGGCTCTGGCCCGAAATCTGGTATAAAAACCCTCAGGTTCAAAATCCTCACCTCATATTTCCAGGAGACGTGCTAGCCATTATTTATATCGGCGGACAAAAGCGTATTCAAATTACACGACGCGGTGAAGACGGACAGGTCCTGGCCGGCGGCAGCACAGGTATGAAGATCATCAAGCTATCCCCACGGGTACGTTCGCAGTCTATCGACGCCAGCATCCCTTCGATTCCAATCGATTCAATTCGCCAGCTATTGCAGCGACCGCTTATCATTGACGAAGACGAGTTGGCTAGATCTGCCTATGTTATATCCAGTCAGGATGATCATCTGATTAACAGCATTAATGACAAACTCTATGTACGAAAGCTCGACACCAGTTCGGGGAATGGCCGCTATCAGATTTTTCGCCCTAACCGTGCGCTCAACGACCCGGATACCGGCGAACTTCTCGGATATGAAGCATTATTTGTTGGTGATACAAAATTATTGCTAGCTGGCGATCCCGCCTCTGTACTGGTAACCAATTCAGAAAGAGAAATATTGCGAAACGACCGAATACTGCCAATTGACAATACCAATTTTGAACGAGATTTTTTCCCGAGACCGCCCTCGATAGACGTTTCTGGAAAAATTGTTTCCTTACTCGACGCCATTTCACAGCTAGGTCAATATCAGACTATAGCTATCAATTTGGGCGTTCGTGATGGTGTAGAAACAGGTAACATACTAAATATTAAACGTCCCGGAGACGTGATCCCCGACAATCAAGAAGAAGATCCCACTTTTCGGGTCAAATTACCCGATGAGAAAGTCGGCACAGCAATGATTATCCGTTCCTTCGAAAAAATGAGCTACGCACTGGTAATGACCGCTGACCGGCCTGTCAGCATCAAAGACTATGTCGAGTCGCCATAGCTCGAAAAACTAAGTCGCTTACTGTCCGCCCAGAACTGGTGCTAACATAAAGGACTTTGGCAGGAATGGATTCACCAGGGTCAAAATGCAGTCTTCCCAACTCAGTAACTTTCTAAAACTATTCCATATAACCGGCCTCGGCCGGGTTTCGCTGGAGCGGCTTGGCGAACATTTTCTCGACAACTTTAACGGCCTGATCGATGCCCCGCACAGCGAGCTACTCGCCGCAGGATTGAGTAGCAAGCAAATCGAACAAATACGTGATCCAGATAAACAGCAAGTCGAACGCGAACTCGACTGGGCTGAACAACCAGGCAACCACATCATCTGCTACGATGACGACGCCTACCCCGTGTTACTCAAAGAAACCGTTAACTATCCAGCCCTGCTTTATGCCAGCGGTAACATTAACCTGCTCTCGACCCCACAAATCGCCATTGTCGGTAGTCGTAACTGCAGCCCAGGAGGCGCTAAGAATGCATTTGATTTTGCCTCATTTCTTTCCCGATCAGGTCTGACCATCACCAGCGGTATGGCCACAGGTATCGATGCGCAGGCACATTTAGGCGCATTGGCAGCGACTGGCAAAACCATAGCCGTCACAGGAACCGGCCTTGATCGTATTTATCCGTCTCGTAATCAGCAACTGGCTTACGACATCCACGAAAAAGGATTATTGATTAGCGAGTTCCCTCTCGGCACTGGCCCTAAAAGTGAGAATTTCCCCCGACGTAATCGTATTCTCAGCGGATTGTGTATTGCCACACTGGTAGTAGAAGCGACTCAACGTAGCGGTTCATTGATCACCGCTCGCCTGGCCCTGGAGCAGGGGCGCGAAGTATTTGCCATTCCAGGATCGATACAAAACCCACAGTCCAGAGGCTGCCATCAGTTAATACGCGATGGTGCCCGCCTCGTTGAACAGGCCTCGGATATCATCGAAGAACTCGGCAGCCTGCTCGGATTTGTCGCCGAACAACAAGTTTCCGACGTGAAAGAAGAAACGCCAGAGCTTGACCCCGAAGCTCAGGTGCTACTGCAGGCCATGGGTTACGACCCAGTATCACCGGATGCATTAGTCGAACGCAGCGGCTTGACCATCGACAAGCTTTCATCCATGCTAGTACTATTAGAGTTAAACGATTTTATACAATCAGCACCCGGCGGCTGCTACGTCAGGATTTAATTGAGGTCTACATGAAAGAAGGCGTTATAGACGTTTTGATGTACATATTTTCCAGCTACGCTGATCAGGACGAAAATCTGCCGGAAGACCGCGACGGTATCGATGAAGACCTTAGAGCTGCGGGATTCGAAGCCACCGAAATCGATAAAGCTTTCGAATGGCTAGACGGGCTTGCCGAAGTCGAAGACATCCCGGCTATCGAGCAATCCTCTTCATCGATAAGAGTCTACGCGCTTCAGGAGTCACAGCGACTATCCAATCACGCCCAGGGATTTTTGTATTTCCTTGAGCAGTCAGGTGTACTCACGCCCCAGTTACGTGAAATGGTGATCAACCGAGTCATGGCGCTGGATACCGAGACCGAAGTCGACATCGAAGAACTTAAATGGATAGTGATGATGGTTTTGTTTAACAGCAATGAAAATCATGACGAAGATACCCTGATGCACTATGAAGATATCGTTTTTGCCGATCAACCGGCGATATTTCATTGATGCAAACAGTACCTGTTTTTCCTGGCAACCAGAATTTTAACCCGATAAGTAGTCTCTAATGGCCAGCCACCTAGTTATTGTAGAATCTCCGGCTAAAGCGAAAACCATCGAAAAGTACCTGGGCAAGGACTTCAAAGTTTTGGCCTCCTACGGTCACGTGCGTGACCTGATACCTAAGGAAGGTGCCGTCGAAACCGAAAATGATTTCAAAATGAATTACAGCGTTGTCGAGCGAAACGAAAAGCATATCAACGCCATCAAGAAGGAATTGCGTAAGGCAGATACACTTTATCTGGCGACTGACCCGGATCGCGAAGGTGAAGCCATTTCCTGGCATTTATACGAATTGCTAAAAGAAAAAAACCTGATGAAAAACAAGCGCGCCTATCGCGTTGCTTTTAACGAAATCACCAGGCAGGCAGTATGTGATGCGGTGGCTAATCCGCGCGAAATTACCATGGATCTGGTTAACGCACAGCAGGCACGCCGCGCACTTGATTACCTGGTGGGTTTCAACCTCTCACCACTATTATGGCGCAAAATTCGACGCGGTTTATCGGCGGGGCGGGTACAAAGCCCTGCACTGCGTATGATCGTCGAGCGCGAACTCGAAATCGAAGCCTTTAATCCACAGGAATACTGGTCGATTGAAGCCGATAACGAATTCGAAAGTCAGGCCTTTAGCGCGAAGTTAAGTCAATTGGAAGGAGAGAAGGTCAAGCAGTTCACCATCACCAATGACGCAGCAGCACAAAGCGCACATCGTATACTGACTGATGCTGCCCATGGGAAACTGCTAGTACATCAAGTCGAAAAGAAACAACGTAAGCGTAACCCGTCACCACCATTTACAACATCGACCTTACAACAGGAAGCCTCGCGCAAGCTCGGTTTCGGCGCACAGAAAACCATGCGTACCGCGCAAAAACTGTACGAAGGTATCGATATCGGTGCTGGTCAAGTCGGTCTCATTACCTATATGCGTACCGATTCGGTGAGCCTGTCGAACGATGCACTCGAAGATATCCGCACGTTAATTTTGCAAAAGTATGGTAACGAAGCGCTACCAGCCGAGCCGAAGTTTTATAAAACCAAAGCGAAGAACGCTCAGGAAGCGCACGAAGCCATCCGTCCAAGCAGTGCAATGAATGATCCGGAACAGATTAAAGCCCATCTCGGCAACGATGAATACCGCCTTTATGCACTGATCTGGAAGCGTACCGTCGCCTGTCAGATGATGCACGCAACTCTCGACACCGTATCCGTCGATCTCGCCTGTGGGCCACAAAACCTGTTTCGCGCGACAGGTTCGACCATTCGCGATCCGGGCTTTATGCGGGTTTATACCGAAGGTCTGGACGACAATAAAAAAGACGATACCCGTGAAAACTTCCTGCCGTCTCTGAAAGAAGGCGACATTGTTGATCTAAAGGAAATTCGTCTCGAGCAGCATTTTACCGAGCCACCACCGCGATTCAGCGAAGCAACCCTGGTAAAAACGCTGGAAGAATACGGCATCGGACGGCCATCGACTTACGCATCGATTATTACAACCCTGCTCGACCGTGAATATGTCGAGTTAGAAAACAAACGTTTCCACGCCACCGATGTTGGTCGCGTGGTAGCGAAATTCCTGACCCAGCATTTTACCCAGTATGTCGATTACGATTTCACCGCACAACTAGAAGACACGCTCGATGAAATATCGCGTGGCGAATCAGACTGGCTACCGCTGATGCGGAAATTCTGGAGTGACTTCAAGGCACTGGTCGATGACAAGATGGAAAACGTCAGCCGCGACGAAGCCATACAGTCACGTCAGCTCGGCATCGATGAAAAATCCGGAAAGCCAATATCGGTACGTATGGGACGATACGGGCCATTTGTGCAGATAGGCACACGCGACGATGAGGATAAACCAAAGTTTGCCGGCCTAAGTCCCGGTCAGAAAATGGACAAGCTAACCCTCGAAGAGGCGCTCGAATTATTCAAGTTACCACGCATGCTCGGTGAATCGCCGGAAGGCGAAGAAATCTCAGCCAATATTGGCAGGTTCGGGCCTTATATCAAATACGACAGCAAATTCGTCTCGCTTAAGGTAAAGGAAGGAGACGACCCGTTTACCGTGACCCTGGAACGCGCCCTCGAACTGGTCGCCGAAAAGAAAGAGTTCGACGCCAATCGCGAGATCAAGTTGTTCGAGGGCACCGACATCAAGGTTTTGCGCGGACGCTACGGCCCGTATATTACCGATGGCATCAAGAACGCGCGCATACCGAAAGATGTTGAAAACCCGGAGACGCTGACCCTGGAAACCTGCCAGGAGCTCATCGAAAAAGCACCTCTACCACGTTCGAAGCGGAAAAAAGCAGCGGCTAAAA
Organism: Gammaproteobacteria bacterium; assembly: GCA_030595795.1. Lineage (GTDB taxonomy): Bacteria > Pseudomonadota > Gammaproteobacteria. The sequence continues at coordinate 14,032 of JAUVCH010000064.1, read as the reverse complement.
AGAAGGCTGCTGTGAAGAAAAAAGCGCCTAAAAAGAAGGCCGCCAGGAAGAAGCCTGCGAAGAAAAAAGTGGGCAAGAAAAAGGCCGCAGCCAAAACGGCCTAACGGTCATGTCACCCTGGCTAATCAACCGACTCGGCAAGGCGGTACAACGCGGTGCCGTGTTTGTCTATCCCACCGATACCATCTGGGGTTTTGGCTGCCACCCGCTGCATGCGCCCGCCGTGCATCGCATTTTGGATATAAAACAAAGACCGGTGAACAAGGGACTGATTTTACTGGCATCGGAGCTTTCATATCTTCAGCCCTATCTGAAGAACAATTTAGATAGTAAAGAAATTCATCAATTAGAATTCATAACCGAGCAACCGACCACCTGGCTAGTCGAAGCAAACGAGAATTGCCCAACCTGGCTGCGCGGACAGTTCCCAACTATCGCTGTACGCCTGACCGATCACCCTTTTGTCCAGCGCCTTTGCGATACTATTAAAGCCCCAATAATATCGACTAGCGCTAATCGTTCAGGATGCCCTACTATTAGAAATGCTATACAGGCTCGCAGGCAGTTTGGTGCTGAGCTCGATTTTATAGTTGACGGTTTTCGCTCAGGTGGTAAAAAGGCGAGTAAGATAAAGTCGCTGGCGAGCGATCAAATCATTAGGGCGGACTAACCACATGAACAACGAAATCGACCGCGTTAGAAGCTATTTTAGCGGTTTACAAACAAGCATTACCCAAGGCATCGAAAAAGCCGATGGAAAAACTAAGTTTCTCATCGATGACTGGGTGAGAGATACCAGCCGCGGCGGTGGCGGACGCACCATGGTGTTAACCGACGGGGGCGTTTTTGAGCAAGCTGGCGTAAATTTCTCGGAGGTTTCCGGGGATAGCTTACCCGCTTCGGCGACTGCACACCGCTCGGAACTCGCGGGCAGAAATTTCCGTGCCATGGGCGTATCTCTTGTGATTCATCCGCATAACCCCTACGTCCCTACCTCGCATGCCAATGTGCGGTTTTTCATCGCCGAGAAACCAGGCGAAGCTTCGATCTGGTGGTTTGGTGGCGGCTTCGATATGACGCCTTACTATGCCAATAAGGAAGATTGCATTCACTGGCATCAAACCGCGAGACAGGCTTGTGAAACATTTGGTGAAGATTGTTACGACAAATATAAACAGTGGTGTGATGACTATTTTCATATCAAACATCGAGACGAAGCACGCGGTATTGGTGGCCTGTTTTTTGACGATTTCAACGAACCCGATTTCGAAACCGCTTTCGCTTTCATGCAAAGCGTTGGCGATCATTATCTGGCCGCTTACTTACCCATCGTCGAGAAACGTAAGGACACCCGATTTGGCGAACGCGAGAGAAAATTCCAGCTTTATCGTCGTGGCCGTTATGTCGAATTTAATCTGGTATATGATCGCGGTACCCTGTTCGGTCTGCAATCGGGTGGACGTACCGAATCGATACTCATGTCGCTGCCACCGGTGGTGAACTGGCAGTATAATTTCCAGCCCGAATCCGGTAGTGCCGAAGCCGAGCTCACCGACTATTACTTAAGACCCCGAGACTGGCTCAAAGAATCGTTATGAACAAACCCTATTTTCCGAAAATCGAAATCAACGCCGAATTCGATAGCACCGAGAAGTGTGATCTGTGCACCAATTCAACCTGTTGCACCTACGTTACTCAGCAAATCGATACGCCCAAGTCAAAATACGATTTCGAAATATTACTCTGGCAGGTTTCGCACAAAGGAGTCGGTGCTTACAAGGACGAAGATGGCTGGTTCGTGATGTACGATGCGCCCTGTACTCACCTGGAAATAGATGGGCGTTGCGGCATATACGATGATCGCCCGACTATTTGCCGAACGCATAAGAATGATTTTTGTGAATACGACGCGCCCGCGGAAGATGGCTTCGAACTTTATTTTCCCGATTATTCTTCGTTGCTAGCTTATTGTGAAAACCGTTTCAAGCGATGGACGACGGGTAATCCAGCACCCGAGTAAGATGATTTCTAATAAACTTCAAAGCACCATTGAAGGCGCGAGAGACACTTTACCCCTGGTATTTGCAGCAATACCTTTTGCCATCGTGTATGGCGCGCTAGGTCATGCGCAGGGCTTACCTGACTGGGTCGTCATCGCGATATCAATGGTGGTATTCGCCGGAGCTTCGCAATTTATTGCGATCACCCTGATGGCAACAGGAGCCGCTTTGCCAGTCATCGTTCTCACCGTCTTTGTGGTGAATCTGCGGCACATGCTCTACGCCGTCAGCCTGATACCCTATGTGAAACAGTTTTCTCAGCTTAAACGCCTGCCAATGGCATTTACATTAACCGACGAAACCTATGCCGTCGCCTTTAATCGAGCAACACAGGACGATCCCTCGGCTCATTTTGCTCACTACTACCTGGGCTCGGCCGCATTTATGTATCTTAACTGGCAACTATGTACCTGGATTGGCCTGGTAGCAGGTAACCAGTTTCCGCAATTAACCAGTTTTGGTCTGGACATCGCAATGGTAGTGGCATTTATCGGAATTGTAGTTCCGCATCTGAAAATACCAAGCCATTGGGTATGTGCGCTAGTTGCGGCTTTGTCTGGCACATTAACCTACGACTGGCCGAATCAAAGTGGATTATTGTTTTCTTCTGTTATCGCTATTATCAGCGGTGTTATGTTTGAAAATGCGTTCAATAAAAAGACCATAATCAAGAAGGAGGCGCCATGAATTATTTGCTCCTTATCGCAGCCATGGTGGCCGTCACCTTCCTGCCCAGATACCTGCCTTTTTATCTGGCCAGCAAACTTCAGCTTCCACGTAGCGTCGAACAGGCACTTAACTATGTACCCATCGCGGTTTTGACTATCATTGTTGTGCAAACCAGTTTGTTCAGGGAAGGTCAGTTAGCGATGAGCCTGGATAATCCTTATATCGGTGCGAGTATCGTGGCTTTTGTAGTGGCGCTTTGGCAAAAACGATTGTTTGTTACTATCCTGGCTGGATTAGTGAGTTATGCTGTTTTGCGTTATTGGTTATTGGGATGATTGAATCGATAAAAGCACTACAAATACTGATTTACTAATACTAATTTCCAACCCAATATTGACGAATATTTCTACCGAGAAGCCCTAATGACCTATAAAGCCATCGTATTCGATAAGGACGGCACCTTAATCGATTTTAACGCTACCTGGTTGCCGGTTTATCAGCATGCTGCACTGGAATTCGCCAAAGACGACTCGAAACTCGCCGATGCGCTACTCGGTGAGCACGGTTACGATCACGCAACCAGGCATTTTCAGGGTGGTAGTCTGCTCGCAGCGGGTAACAACCACGACATCGCAAAAGCCTGGTCGGAGCAATTATCCGAAACAGTCGATAGCCAGCGATTAAACCAAATTTTTCAACAACAGGGTGCCAAATCGGCCGCTGCTGTGCCGGGTTTAAAATCGACCATCAGCAGTCTGAAACAATCCGGCATGAAGTTAGGCGTGGCGACCAGCGATAGCTACGCTGGTATTCACAATACCCTGCAAGGCTTCCAAGTATTACCTTTTTTTGATTTCCTCTGCGGCTACGATAGCGGCCACGGCGTGAAACCCGAAGCCGGCATAGTCAATGCTTTCTGTGAGGCGGTTTCGGTACCACCTGACCAGACTATCGTGGTCGGCGACAATAAACACGATATCGAAATGGGTAGGAATGCCGGAGCCGCGCTATGCATAGGCGTGCTCACCGGTACCAGTACACGTGAAGAGCTAGAGGCGATTGCCGATCAAGTTTTCGACAATATTGGCGGATTACCTGGTCTGCTCACTAACCACGGGTAAATCACCTGGCAAGCCCCATTCGCACCAGGAGCCATCGTAGACCGACACATTATCATTGCCAAGCATATGGGCGGCAAAGCCGATGACGCAGGCCGTCACGCCCGATCCACAACTACAGATACTATGTTTGTCCGTAAGGAAATGATCGGCCAATAACCGTTCCAGATCAGCCTTTGGTTTTAACAATCCATTCTCAAACAGATCTGGGAAAGGTAGATTACTCGCACCCGGCATATGACCTCTACGCAGGCCTGCACGAGGTTCTTCGACTTCGCCCAGAAAACGCGGTGCCGGTCGCGCATCGACTACGGCTATGTCTCCGCTTTCTAGCGCATCAGATACCGCCTGAACATCGCAAATACTATTTTCAAATGGCTTTGCGATAAAGTTTCCAGTCACGGGAATAGTCGCCTCCTTTTCCCTATAGACATCGTAACCCGCTCGATGCCAGGCGGGTAAACCGCCATCGAGCATCGCACAATTGTTAAAGCCCATCGCGCGCAACATCCACCACACACGCGGGCCGGTAAACATACACAGGCTATCGTAAACCACGACCACACTGTCTTCGTTCAGCCCCAGCTTTTGTACTTCATGGGTGAATGTTTCGGCGTCAGGCATCATATGCGGCAGGTCGGCGTCTGGATCGCATATCGTATTATCGAAATCGAAGAAGCGAGCATGGTTAATATGCTCGTGTTGCCACTCTTCGAAAGAATCACGATGCGTCGCTGGCATATGCCAGCTGCCGTCAAAAATAATCAACCGCGGATCCTCAAGATGCTCGTGCAACCATTCAACGCTCACAAGTGACCCAGGTAGTTCCAGTGTGGACATATTAATTTCTCGTAAACAATTAAATTCGATGCCCCCACATTATCGGAAGCAGATATCTCTGGCAAGCGATCCGAACAGATTATATAGTGCGTTTGCCTGCCCATAATTAACGTCAAACATGCAAAACGTTCATCTCTATCGTAGCGGCGTGATATTCGCGCTAATCACCGCCGTCTGCCTCGGTTCGATTACCACTCAGGCAAAGTTATTTTATGCCGAAGGCGGCAACGCAATGACATTGATGCTGACACGATTTTTCGTATCCACATTAGTTTTTGGATTGTTTATTTTTTTCCGTCGACAATCATTCAGGGTCAATGCCAGCGAGCGCATGGGTGTTTTGCTGCTCGGCTGCGTCTGGTCAGGCGCAATGATATTCTACCTGCTATCGGTCGAAACTATTTCGGTTAGTCTTGCAGTGTTAATCCTCTATGCCTATCCGCTCGTGGTTTTGCTAGTTTCATTTGTCACTCGCCAAATGTCACCATCATCGCGTCTAATATCACTCTTCCTGTTGGCTTTCGTCGGTCTCTACCTGGCACTGTCAACCGGCAATGTCGAACTCGATACCACCGGTTTAGTTTTCGCTGCATTAGCAAGTCTCGGTGCAGCTTTCACCTTCATCAAAGGCGCACATATCGCTGCCTTACTGAATCCACTATTGATGACATTCTGGATTAATTTTGCCGGTCTGGTGATCATTTTTCCGCTGGCATATTCGAGCTTTGTTACCGATGTAACGCCAGCTGGATTGACCGCTTTGGTTATCGCCACAGCTTTTTATGTCGTTGCGATTCTATGCCAGTTCCAGGCGCTGGCAAAACTATCCGCAGCAACTGCTGCATTCATACTTAACCTCGAACCAGTCGTTTCAATTCTTCTGGCGGTTTTCATTCTCAGAGAACAACTGACGTCCGTGCAATGGTTTGGTGTCGGGCTGGTAATTGCGGTGCTGATCGCTTCGATAGACATGGGTGCAGGTCGGACACAGGCAACAAACGCCAACTAAACGATTGCAAGCAAAAGTCTCCAGAGCATAATAGCTTTAATTTTTCAATAATCATCAAGGGAAACCATTATGACCAAGGCCATTCGTATTCATGAAACAGGCGGCCCCGAAGTTCTACGCTGGGAAGACGTCGAAGTCGGTTCTCCCGCAGCGGGACAGGTACGACTGAGACAAACCGCATGTGGCTTAAACTATATCGATGTTTACGGTCGAACCGGCCTTTATCCAATGGCCAAATTTCCAGCAGTCCTGGGCATGGAAGCGGTCGGCGTAGTCGAAGTACTGGGTGCCAACGTCGATAACCTGGCCGTGGGTGACCGAGTAGCTTACGCCATGCAAATTGGCGCATACGCCGAACAACGTCTGATCGATGCTAAACATCTGGTTAAGATACCCGACGGTATTAGCGACGAAACCGCCGCCGCAATGATGTTAAAGGGCCTAACAGCCCACTACCTGCTATTTCGTACCTATCCTGTGCAACCGGGTGATGCGATTCTGGTATACGCAGCCGCTGGCGGTGTTGGACTGATTCTCTGTCAGTGGGCGAAATTACTCGGAGCCACGGTCATCGGCTGCGTCGGTTCAGAAGAAAAATCCGAACTCGCCAAACAAAATGGTTGTGACCACACGATACTTTATCGTGAAGAAGATATCCCCAGCCGAGTACGCGAATTAACCAATGGCATTGGTGTTGCAGCGGCATACGACTCGATAGGCAAAGCCACTTTCGAAGCATCACTGGATTCGCTACGACCGTTTGGCGTACTCGCCACCTATGGTAATGCGAGTGGGCCAGTAGAACCATTTAACCCGGGCATACTGGCACCGAAAGGGTCGTTATATGTTACCCGCCCAACCCTGGGCACGCATGTTTCGACGCGGGAACTACTCACCGAAGGCACCGATCGCTTAATCGATGTTGTCAGTTCAGGTGAGGTAAAAATACAGATTAATCAAACTTTTGCACTGGCCGATTGCGCAGATGCTCACCGGGCACTGGAAGCTCGCGAAACTACGGGTTCGACTATTTTAACAATTTAGACCGATGAAAATATCCTATAATTACGGCTAAACCGAATTAATATTATTTTATGCGCCTATCGAAAATTATCCCGATTCTTGAGCAGGAACTCCAGAGCGCCCATCAGGGGACGCATACCCCAGTCATGTTATGGGGGCCACCGGGTGTAGGGAAATCTCGCGTCGTCGCCGAACTGGCTGATAGGCTCAAAACCCCAATGATAGATTTGCGCCTGTCCCAGATCGAACCCAGCGATTTACGTGGGATCCCTTACCGGGTCGATGACGGTGTCGAGTGGGCGGTGCCTCGTATGCTACCGAACAGAGAACGTCATGGTGAAAGCGGGATTCTATTCCTGGACGAAATTAACGCCGCGCCACCGAGTGTTTCGGCCGCCGCCTATCAGTTAATACTGGATAGACGTCTTGGTGAATATACGGTTCCGTCAGGCTGGGCTATTTTTGCTGCAGGCAACCGTCAGGGTGATCGCGGCGTATCGCATGTGATGCCGACGCCTCTGGCTAATCGTTTTACCCATTATGAAGTTGAAGTTAACCTCGAGGATTGGGTATCCTGGGCAATGCGCGAAGGTATCGACGAGCATGTGATCGGGTTTCTGCGATTTCGGCCCGAGCTACTTTTCGAGTTCGAGCAGACCGAAAACCCTATAGCCTTTCCTTCCCCGCGTACCTGGGAGTTCGCCCATCGTGCTCTACTAAAATTTGAAGGACGGCTAGAGTTACTCAGCGCAGCACTCGAAGCCTGTGTGGGTGAATCTGCTGGTATCGAATTTATGGCCTACCTGGAACACCTGGAGAAGTTACCTGACATCGATGCCATCTTAAGTGGCGAGCTTGTCGAGCTACCCGATGAAGTCGATTTACAGTATGCGGTGGCGGCAGCATTAACCCGTCGTGCTAAAACATTAAAGCCCGAAGAAGGTGTTGGGCATAAAGCGCTGGAGAATATTCTCTCCTTTGCGACCCACTTCCCACAGCGTGAAATTGGGGTAATGTTGGTGAGTGACCTGCACCGAATACTGGGCGGAGAGTTATTCAAGCTAGAAGGGTTTACGCACTGGGCCGAAGAAACCGCCGGATTGCTGGTCGAGTAACACGATTTCGAGGCGCTGACTCGTGTATGAATTAGAAAAGTCTGCCATTAGTCGATTAACCGCGGCTCGTACTCGTTTAATCATGGAGTTCCCTTTCCTGGGTGTACTCGCATTACGCCTGCCGCTACGCGCAGCCGACCCTGGCTGGTGCGCAACTATCGCCACCGACGCGCGGTGCCTGTTTTTTAATACCGCCTGGATAATATCATTGAAGGAATACGAGGTGCGTTTCGCCATCGCACACGAGGCAATGCACTGTGCGCTAGCGCATTTCGTACGACGCGGTGCTCGTAATCCACTACGCTGGAATATCGCCTGCGACCTGGCGGTCAACGGCATTCTCATGGAGGCAGGCATGGCTCGTCCGGTAGAGGCAATCTATGATCGTCGATACGCCAAGCTCAGCGCAGAGGAAACCTATAGTGCCTTGCCCAGTGATTACTTGAGTCAAACCTTCGATATCCATCTCGATACGCATGTCGAGGAACAGGAAGCCGAAGATAAAAATGACGAAACAGATGATACTAAAGGTAACTCAAACTCATCAAATCTGGCCAGGCGTCCGCCACCGCTAAAGCACGCGGAAGTGGAAACATTGGCCCGACAGTGGAAACAACGCATGGCAGGGGCGGCTCAGAACGCCCTGCGTACCAGTCAGCTAAGCGATCACATGAAACGTCTGATAAATCGCCTGCTTAAGCCGAAATTGCCCTGGCGCGCGATACTGTCACCCTATTTTCTTTCCCTGGCCCGCGGTGATTATAGCTACGAGCGCCCATCACGCCGAGAAGGCGATATTATTTTCCCACGCCTCGCCAGTCGTGGCTCGGTCGTGCACGTTGTCATCGATAGCAGTGGTTCGATTCGTAAAAAGGAACTCTCCGAATTCATCGGTGAAGTGAATAGCCTGAAGTCGATTGTTGGCGTCGATATCACGTTACACGTCTGCGATCTCAAATTATCCGACGAGGGCCCCTGGCACTTCCCGGCCTGGCAGGCCATGGAGGTTCCGCAGCATTTACCAGGCGGTGGTGGCACCGATTTACGACCGATTTTCGGCTGGTTAAATGACCGTAATATTCGCCCCGATCTGCTGGTTTATTTTACTGACGCAGAAGGACCGTTTCCCCGCCATCCTCCCGAATTCCCAGTTATCTGGGTCATCAAGGGGGCCAGACAACCGCCCTGGGGTCGACGTATTGGTTTGAACTGATTGGTAATAAAAAATACAAATATGATGCTAAGCTTAGGAGACACCTGGATAATTATTAATAATGGGGTTAAATGCAGGACAGCAAAAAAACATCGGCCCGCTCCGAGCATCATTTACTGGAAAAATTGTTACTGACCGAACATCAAAGTCTAGTGCACTGGTTACATGACGAACTCGGTCAAAACCTGGTTGCCATTAAAAGCTTTGCGGCCGCGATTATCGAACAGAACCACGATGGTGAGGATGATACTGCCGAACTAGCCGAGTTCATCAGGCAGGCTGCAGATCAGTCTTATCGCTCTACTTACGATTTGATGCAGGAGTTACGAGCGGAGGCACACGCCGAGTTGTCGGTTGATACGGCATTGCAAACTTGCCTTGAAGAGGCGCGACTAAACCAGCTGGGGATCGAATACAATCTCGACATAGAGATTAACTCTGATAATCTCGATAGCTTTACCCTGTCCCTTATTTTGCGCGGTGTGCGTAGCTTTATTAATTTTAGTAAGCAATCTAGCACACCTGGTATCCTGTCTATTCGCCTCCAATCCCTCGACGAAGCGACAGGCGATTATTCCTTGAAATTACAGCTCACACATCAGGGTGAGTTCGATTCGCCGCCAGAACAGTCACTCGGATTAACATCTTTACGCGATCGCATCGAAGCCCTGGATGGTTGCCTGGAATTAAATACAGACCACAAACAGCATCTCAATATTATTCTAAAACTGAAACCGGTTAGCGAGGATTAAGGACGCATGGTATGACTGCTCAACGGATAAAAGTATTGCTGGTGGACGACCACGCTGTTGTACGCGCCGGCTTCAGATATTTACTCCAAAAACGACAAAATTACGAAATTTGTGAAGCGAATACCGCCGAAGAAGCCTATTCACTGTACGAAAAAGAGCTGCCCGATGTCGTAGTACTGGATATTTCCATGCCAGGTATGGGTGGCATGGAGGGACTTCGTCGATTATTACGTAAACACGGGCAAGCACGTGTTCTGGTGTTGAGTATGTACGACGATCCAGCTTATGTGTCGCGAGCGATGAAAATGGGTGCTATGGGCTACGTGAGTAAAAACAGCGCTGCCGAATCCTTAGACCAGGCCATTACCCACATCATGTCTGGCCGACAGTATTTTAGCCCCGACATCGAAGGGCAAATGCAAGATAAGGACTTTGATTCGGTAACTCTTGGGTTGTCTACACGGGAATTCGAGGTTCTTCGCTTACTGGCAGAGGGTCGTACAGTTGGCCAAATAGCAGCGAGTCTGAACCTAAGTCCGAAAACTGTTAGCAATCACCGTAGTCACTTGATGAATAAATTAAAATTAACTTCCACCGCAGACCTGGTGCGCTTTGCGATTCGACAGGGTGTAATCGATGCGTGACAGCCTGTTAAATTTGTGATGGGGCTCACAAATTTGGTAATAAGGGCATTTCTGTCTAACATCTGACAATTAATCGGGAACTATCCCCATACCCGTATTTTCAACCGACCACTATATTCTCCTCATCGTCTGGGTAAAGCTGGACTTTAACTTTTATATCCCATTTAACAGAGGAAACTATTATGGCTACTAAAACAATACTCGTTGTTGATGATTCACCAACACATCTGGATAATTTACGTAACGCGGTAGCAGATTTAGGTGCACGCGTGATTACTGCAACCAATGGTAATGAAGCCATAGAGAAAGCCAAATCTGAGCATCCCGATATCATACTAATGGATGTAGTCATGGACGGCCTGGATGGCTATGGTGCCTGCCGTGAACTAACACGTGGTGAAGCTACCAAAGATATTCCAGTCATTTTCGTCACCAGCAAAAATCAAAGGGCCGATAAAATATGGGCTGACAAGCAAGGTGCCAGGGCTATGATTACCAAACCTTACACCAACGCCGACATCGCTGACCAGGTAAGGCGCTACTGCTAATCGCTATATACCGTAGTGCATAATAAAAAGTACGCGATGTCATAAAGACGCCGCGTACCTTTTTAGAACCCTGGCTATGATGCCCACTACAGTTTGAACTTTTCCCATATTGACTTATCCGGCTTTCGCCTATCTTTAGCATTATTAACTGATACCAACAGAAACGGAGTAAGAGAAATGGCCATTAATAAAGTCCTGTTAGTAGATGATTCCCCCGCCGATCTAACTAATTTACACGACGCTGTCGCCGACCTCGACGAACGTATCGTGACTGCAACAAATAGTGAGGAAGCTATCGAGCAAGCCAAATCAGAACTTCCTGACATCATCCTCATTGATATAGTCATGGATGGCCTGGACGGTTATGGCGCCTGTCGTCAAATCACGCGAGACACTGCTACCAAGGACATCCCGGTAATCTTTGTCACATCATAAGAATCAGCGTGCCGATAAGATGTGGGCAGAAAAGAAGGGTGGTAACGGAATGATTTCAAAGTCCTATATTAAAGAAGATATCTTGCAATAAATCAAAAAAAATCCTAAGTTTGCCTTAAGTGTAGAAGTTCAGACCTCATCTGACAGTTGCCCGTTTTGTGTAACCGAAAGCAAAGGGTCAGCCGCAGTAGCTCGACTCAAACTAAACACGCTCCGGGAAAACCGGGGCGATCCACTTCACAATAAAGCAATTTTTTTCTCTAAAAATAAAGTCTATTTAATAATAATGAGAACCTCTTCTCAGTTAACAGGTACAGAATGTTTTATGTTCATATCTAGTTACACGAGAGGACGTCCGAGTTGGGATTGTCAAGACTATTTAATTATTTTCGGACTTAGAACCGAATGGAGAAAAGTAATGGAAATAACTGATTGGAGTATTGTAGCAGACACGAAATCAGCTTACTCAGATCGAGTTAACCTGAAATACAATGCTGTGTCTGCCACGTTAAGTCGAGGATTCGCCGGCATAGGTGCATCTTTAAAACATGCTTACCGGGTTGAGCGGCGGGCTAAACATCTGTACGCCATGAGCCACAAAGATCTCGACCAAATAGGAATCTCGAGAGAAGATATTCCTGCTTATCTGGCAAAAACATTTACTGCTTAAAGTCTTACAATAACAAATAAGGTTTAGCAATTGCCACAGAATGATGGGGTCAGAAATGATCTATAGCTGGCCACATTTATCCTATAAACCTTTGCTAATCAAGTAGGCTTATAGCCTCAAGCTCGCAGCCGTATCCATAGACCGACTCTTTGTTAGCCGGAAGCTGATGCAGTAAGGTTAATATAAATTCGATTTCGGTTTGCTCAGGTTCTTCTGAATCAACCCAGCAATGTAGTTGGCTGCCCGTAGCGAGTTCCTCCTGGATCCAGATTCGAGCTCCCCGGTTACTCAGATCCTCCAGTTCGGCCTCTAGAATTTCGTCCGAATCACCCTTTCGGTAAGTCATTCTTCCATCTATTTTTATTCTATCCTTAACCCGCCTTTCGAGTGATGAATCAATCATAAATTTTCCCTAAATTTTTGAGTTTAAATTTTTCCGCTTAACGCCATACCTGCTGCCAGACAGATACTAGATTAAATCCACCTTAATAGCGTCCATATCCATCCCGGCTGTAATAGTTACATCCTCGTCAAGATCTATTTCCCCGGACTCGCTCTGACCTATAGCTGGTAACTTAGCCGCATTCACTAAATCTCGGAATTCGGCTGAACACAGGCTAGCAATATCAAGAATTACCACAGATCGATCTTCGTAGGTAAAACAGGACAGGCATATTGGCTCTAACAGGCCTTCGCTTATCCCCTCTGGCAGCTCACAAGCCTGTTCGTCATCGACCTTAATCTTCCTGGGTGGGACCTTCAGTTTAAGCCCCAGATATTGCAGAGGCGCACCCGGCTGCATCTGATAGGCCATCAGACCCAACAATCGTCCACTCTCATCTGAGGGAATACCCGCTAATCTATCTATATCCATAACAGGCACAAGATGGCTTTGCCAGGATATTACTCTATTACAATAATTCGGTGCACCCGGCACAGAATAACTGACCGATGCCTGCACATATTCCATCATTTCCTGATCACTTATCGCAATAGGCAAAGAATCATTCGGTTCGAGTAACCAGGCTTCACTAATTGTCATTCTTTTATTGTCTCCGGTACCAGATATTGCTGCATCGTTTTCGTATTACTGACTAACATCATTTGAATATCTTTTAAGACTAGAAACTCGATCGGGCAATTGGGAATCTGCATACAGGCTGGCACGGGCTCGAGATCGTCGCTAGTTTCAAACGAAACAGTACTCACTTCTTCGCAGGCAATGGAAAGCACCGCCTCATCACCAAGATTCATACACAGACAAAATTTATAGTTTGCAGGACGATCCTGACGCAGTTGAAAATCTGCGCTCAGCACGAAGACCGGCCACACTTTATTGCCACTTTTCAGCGCGCCTATGGAACCCTGTGCCGAATCTTCGTCAACAATACGGCCAGAAACTTCAATTAATCCAACCTCTGGCTGAGGTAGCAACAGATAAACGCCGTCAAATCTAATCTGTGCAAAACTTTTTACTGCCATAATCAAACCCTAATTATTATCTCAGGCCAAACCCAGGTTATCGCTAACTGAGGCGAGTACGTCGTCCTCTGTAAATGGTTTGGTAATATATTGGTTAACGCCTGCGGATTCCGCTTCCTGCCGGTGTTTCATCATCGTCCTGGAGGTAATCATAACCACAGGTAATGAACCCCACTGATCAGAATTTCGGATATAGCTAACCAGCTCCAGTCCATTCATACGTGGCATCTCCAAATCAGTGAGTACAATATCTGGATTTTCTTTATCCAAAACATCAACCGCCTCCAGTCCATCGCGTGCGATTACAACCTGATAGCCACCATCGTTCATTAATTGTGTAAGCGAATTACGTGCGCTAAGTGAATCCTCTACAACTAATACCTTCGGCAAAGCCATGACCGTTGATTTCGCCCCCCCCACTACAGGCTGCGAATAGCCGGTATTCGGACGGCTC
>JAUVCH010000011.1 GCA_030595795.1 Gammaproteobacteria bacterium | reverse complement strand
GAGCGAATCATGGTGCACGCCTTTGGTGATATTTGGGCTACTTTCTGTGCATCATTATACCGCACAGTGGCAGTTAATTCCTTATATTTCAATCATTTAGACTTATTGAGGAGACTCTATTTACGTGTTGTCGATGAATCAAATTAAGTACCGACTCCCTCACATATTCCTCTTCCTCTGCTTTTAGCAATGAACTAAGTGAATCAAATAACTCTGTGTCAGCCTTAATCGCTTCAATTAGAATACTGTAGTAACCCAGTCTTACTAGCGGGCTTTCTTCACTTTCAAGGTCTTTTATGGATTTTTGTTGTTTGGTTATATCCGAACCAATAACTTTACTGTATATATTTAGTACCTGATATTTAACCCATTCAAAGTGTTCAAAATCGGAAAGAATATCTTCAAACTCCGTATAAAAATGCCCTAGAGAATCGTAACATCTGAGATTCCACACCATAGAGTTAGCTTTCCAAAATATATGCCTAATTCCAAACAACCATATATTCACAAGCTCTTGATCTGGTGAAAATGCTTGAATCGACTGAATAGCTTTAACTGTTACCCTCCACCTTTGAGATAGAGTTAAGAATTTACGAATATCGCGTTTAGGCATAGGGTCTAATATTGAGTTCGACCGGTAGAGCTGAAATAATTCCCACAATTCTCCTTCAATTAACTTTAATGCCAAACGATAGCTTTTAACCGCGCTCTTTTTGGAAAGTATTTTGGTTTCCGATTTAACCTGCTTAAGTTGGGTCTGATCCTGAATGACAATTTTTTGTTCTAATCCACCCTCAACTTTGCCTTCTAAAGGAATTCCAGAGCTATCAAGAAAGAGGTCATTATCATCACTCTCATCTGCAGGTTGAATTACCGTTTTACTAGTATTTATGCTTAGTGACTTTCCTTTTAAAAATCGATCCACAAGCGCCAGTATTGACAACAGTTCCTTCTCATTGGAACCATAAACTCTAATATCATCCATAAATCGAAAGTAACTCACTCCTTTGTCTAGTATTAGTCGATCTAGGCCATCAAGAATGATATTTGCTAGCAAAAACGAAGCCGCAGGCCCCTGAGGTATTCCCACATGGAAAGTAGGCATGTCTCTGGTACCTGACCATGAGTTAAGAAGTGTAGCTAGTAGATCCAATATTCTCTTATCAATACCTAATCTATTGAGTTCAAGTATTAGTGTTGAGTGAGGGATGCAATCAAAGAACCCGGTAATATCGGTTTCGAGTTTGTAATTTGCTGTTTCTGAATCTAATGCTGTGTTTATCTCTTCGATGAACCTATTGTAGAGACTTACATAATATTCAAAGAAATAGAAATCTGGGTCTTCTTCTTCCAGTAGTTCGGATCCTTTAACAACATTTTCGTTTAGAACACTGCCAAAAACATTATTCTTTGTTTCCAATAAATGGCCATATAATTCAAAAGCTAATCTATCAGCTATAGCTTGGTAAATGATGGCATCACTGATTCTTAGGACGGTCTTTGTTCGCTGAGTACCACATTGTTTAGGTTCATAATATTTAAATGCCGGTTTAGGTGAATACGTATTTTTTGTAAGCTGCCCATGAAGCTCGTCCAAATATTTGTCAATATCTGTGGAAAAGACACTTATACCAAAGTAGTCTTTTGAATCAGTACCAACACTAGAATTAACTCTTTCCCAAGCAAGACGTAAATCTTCAACGGTAAAAAGACACTCTGATTCTAAATCATTCATAGGCCTACAAACTTATTCCTTTATTATTGAAATCGCCAATTTAAAGGGTTCTCAACGTTAATAACATAGCTATACAACAAACACCTAAACGCGAACAATCGTTAGCTTTTTTGATTTCAATCTACTGAAATCATTCGCACACGAATATCTCTCAAACAACTCCTTATCGATATCTATTTGCGATAGGCATTCAGCAAATTTAAGCTCCTGTACAAAATCTTCTTCCAGGGTCAAGACTACCTCATTGGAAACCTGCCCCATCAGATCAGCAATAGCGTTACTCAAATTTCCCGATTTATATACATGGCTAAAGAAGATACCCAGGTTGTCTGACGTTACTTTGTCGGCTTCATTGGTAAGTAGCCCAGATAAAGCAGCATTTAGCAACCTACCTGAAAATGTCCACCATGTCGCATTTCCTTCTGAATCAAACAACACAGAAGTTTTTTGTTGGTCAATCCAATCAAATTCTTCTCGAAGGTCATCCAGCATCTCATTGCCCCTAGCAGACAAACCCTCATATTTCTCATCCATCTCTAATACAGCTGCTATTGCTTGACACATTTCGTAATGCATTGGTTGCCCTTCACTCAACCACTGGGATCGTCCGCGCATATCGGTTGGCTCTACATAGGCTTTCTTCCTAGCCCAGTCGATGTACTTGGTCTGCCAGCTTCTGCCGCCCAAAGTCAGAAGTGAAGGCCCTTCATCTTTAATAGCAAACGTGAGTTGATGAACCTCACCAAGCGCTTGATTTCCATAATATACCTTGACCATTGGCGGACTAGTAAATACCGAAAACAATTCCATAAAGTTCTTCTGGCCAAAGGTTTTCTCACCAGTGCGTCCAATCCCCAAAATGCCCGAATCGGAATGCAGAACTCCAGAAGATATCATGTGATCAACAGTTTGCTCTCTCTCCTGCTCTGGTATCGAAGAGAAACCTGGCATATCACCGACCCACTTGGAAATATCCGGAGCAATCAAGCCACTCTCTTGAAGCGTCAGCGCCATAACCTGCTGAGCGTAGATATGCATAGGCCGTGCGGGTGGTTCAATCGGCTCAATAAAATGCTTACGCCACAAATGCAACAAAGCTAATGCCCTGAGGAAGGCATCTTCTTTAGTTGCCAGGAAGAGGCAATTACGTGAGCTACCACTGCGCCGTCCTGTCCGACCAATACGTTGTAAAAAAGATGCGACCGTAAAAGGAGAGTCAATTTGAATAACTCGATCAAGGTCACCAACATCGATTCCAAGTTCTAACGTAGATGTGGCTACAATCACACAATCAGAGCCTTGAGAAAAAGCCTCTTCCGCCGAATGTCGCTCTTCCAAACTTAGGCTGCTGTGAGATACGAAAGTCGCCACTCCTAAGCTTCGCAATTCCATTGCTAGCTCTTCGACACGAGAACGACTATCAACAAATACCAAACGCTTCTCGCCACGGTGCAAACGTGAAATAACTATGGCTGCGTTACGAACCGAGCCGACCCAATCTACTTGTACATCCGGCACAATATTATTTTCGTCTGCTGGATTAATAACACTGCATATAGATTGGCAAGAACCTGCTAGCCAGTCGCATAGTAACTCGGGGTTACCTACAGTTGCAGAAAGCCCTAAACGCTGGATCTCACGCCTGGCAACAACACTGATGCGCTCTAATACAGATAACAAATGCCATCCGCGGTCATCCCCAGCAAAAGCATGTATTTCATCAACAATCACACTGCGCACATTGGCAAAAAGAACAGAATGATCAATCCGATTTGATACCAGCATGACTTCTAGAGATTCCGGAGTCGTAAGAAGAATATCGGGGGGATCAGCAATAATTTTAGATTTATGTGAAGCGCTAATATCGCCGTGCCAAACAGCAACGCTACGGCCTAAGAGTTGCCCATAGTAACTAAGGCGCTCTTCCAGATTATTCAATAATGCCTTAATAGGACAAATATATAGAACACTCAGCCCGGTCCAATTCTCGGTAAGCATTCTTGAAAGAATAGGAAAACTCGCCGCCTCAGTTTTACCCCCAGCGGTAGGAGCAAGCAGTATGGCGTGCTCACCGTTCAAGACCGGTTGAATAGTCGCTTCTTGTAGGGGACGTAACCCAGGCCAACCGAGGCTATTAACTATGTGGTGTTGTATCGCAGGATGGAGCTTGTCAAACTCACTCATAGATCCAGTTCTATTTCATCAACACTTCCGGCAGATTTAGCCGCCCTTTCCACGTCGGTCAATTCAGTATCCGAGATAGTTAGCATGTAATGCTCACGGGGGGAAAAGTCTTCAAACTGATCAATACGATCTAGTACCTCGCCAACTAGCTTTTTAAGGAAGATACGAGGCGTAATCCCAATTTTGCCGCCCAGATTTCCAGTTACAGCTTTGGCCAGATCAGCAATATAGGTATCATTTGCCAGACTAGAAACTCGCTCTCTAGCATCACAGTTTAGAATATATAGATCCCGCACTTTACGACCCACTTCCTCCAGGGACTGCTGATCAAAGCCTTTAAGGCGAATCTGTACTGCCCGAGGATTGTCAAATTTCGAATTCGTCGCAAAATCCACTGACAGTCGTTGCGCTAAAGGAGCCAGTCTCTGCACCCCCATTGGCCCGTCATAGAATGCTGGTGTACCAGTAATCACGAGATACAAACCTGGGAAGCGGCCGCTATCAACCTCATCCATTAACTGACGCAGAGCATTGAGGCTTTTGTCCCTTACATCACCCCGCATCCGTTGGAGGGTTTCCACTTCGTCTAGCACTAACAGTAAGCCAGGATGACCGGAGTCCTTTAAAATGATCAGCACCCCCTGCAGGAAACTGAGTGCTCCAAAGTGATCGATATCTCCTTTGATCTTCGCATAGCGCTTTACCGCAGCAGAGATATTTGGCTGCCCGGCCATCCAGGCCAGCAAACCATCAGCAATTTCATCATTGCCTTCAACCAGGGCTCTTCTATAAGCTCTCAGCGTCAAACCAAAGGCGGGGGCAGACCTAACGACCTCACCCAGGCGTTTTTCCATCAAGGCATCGGTCGCGTCAACCAAGGCATCTACATCTTCAGGGTCAATATCTTGTTGCGCCAATACATCTTCTTCCAGGGTATAGAACCAGGATTCAATAATATTTCGAAACGCACCAGAGGGAGTGTCGGACGTTGTCAGGCGCTCCATCAATCGACGATAAACAGTCTCCAATCGATGTAGAGGTGTTTCCGTTTCAGAGATTTGCACCT
Organism: Gammaproteobacteria bacterium; assembly: GCA_030595795.1. Lineage (GTDB taxonomy): Bacteria > Pseudomonadota > Gammaproteobacteria. The sequence continues at coordinate 53,737 of JAUVCH010000011.1, read as the reverse complement.
CTGTACAGGCAAAACCGAGTTTATGAGCACGTTCACGCAACCAACGCGAGGCAAAGGTTTTACCACTACCGTACTCACCCCTAATCGCCTTAAACACCGCCCCACCACGCGCCACCTTCTCCAGGTCTTCATCAAAGGATTTCTCGAACGACTGCAAACCAACTGCCAGTGCATCCAGGCCGTATTGAGGCACGGTGCCTCGGCGTAATGCATCTAGAATATCTTGTCTGCGCTGCTGGCTGATACTCATAGCTCGAATTGCCTTTTAAGGTCACCGATATTGAGCTTCACTGTTTGGGAGTCACGCTCCACGGAAAGAACTGGATAACCATCAACATTCAGTAATTTTTGAGCCCCAGCTAAAAGACCTCTAAGTCTAATTTTCGGGATAGACAAATGGTGCAATACTGTTGCCTCCATAGCCTGACCTTGATGCTGATTCAACAACTCAATCAAAGCGCGAAGCTGTTCCTCTTTAACGGGCGTACGCCCTGCTCTGCCTTTTATCTGCTGATAGATATCAGAGGTGAAAAGTTGATCTATCCAGGCCAATCGTCCGGCAGAATCACCACCTTGTGTATCACCAGGGCTAGCGAACATATCATCCATCACCTCAGTAGCTGCCGCTTTCTTGGCCTTTTGTGATTTCTTTGATTTCCCAGCATCAGAATTTGAAGTATCAGCTTTAACGGGCGTCATATAACTACCCACGTCTTCAGCAATCTGAGATTTTTGATACCACCAAACTGGTAAATGGCGCGGTACTTCTACCCAGCCACTCAAGATATCAGCATCTGCTGCACTAACAAATACCCCCAGAGGTATAACCACCTCCTGCAAACTAGCACCACCGTGATAACCCATACTTTTCGATTTGGTATACCGTAGGCGCTCCGTCCAAGGCATTACAACGGATTGATCAGATGTTACGACGCGATTCCCTGATACTGTAAATTCATTGTCAGAAACATCATCAGAAGCCAGCTGATATCGCTCACCGTTGTCAGATGAAGATTGCTGATAAAAAGAATCGTGATCCAGCACATGGCCATGATCACTGGTAATAACCACCACACGCCCCGCTTCACGAGCAGCTTCAAGCACCTGGCGCAACAACGCGATATTATTCAACGACCAATCCACCGAAACCTGGGAACTACTGGATAGCTGGTCATCAATCGCATTTATCACCGTGGCTAAAACCCGGTATTCGGTGCTCGCTAACTTGGCGCGAACATCACTGTTTAGCGCTCCACTACCCGATTGTAGTAAATCGGATTTATGAAACACTGTTGGTGGAAACTTGGTTGACGCTAATTTTTTTAGTAGCGGATGAGCAGTAAAAGCCTGTTTCTCATCAACAGCCACTCCCTCCTGTAACCGCCCAGATAGCAGCGAACATCGGCTAACTTTAGTAACAGTAGGTAATGCCGCCACCAGACAAGGGTCGACCTTATTGCCTGCCTGTCGCAACTCCAGCCACTGGTGTTTAGCCAAATCTTCGCTCAACTCTCGGTAGACGGCTTCACTCATGCCATCAAGCACTAAAAGTAACACTGGATTTTGATCTGCTATTGGTACAACCAGACACTCCAATGCAGCTTCAACTGGGATATAGCTCTCCGCCAATACATCACCACGGGCAATACTATCCATGTTTTGGGAAAAGGCCTTATTCTGTGCTTCACGTTTGGCAGTCACCTGTTCCGTCAGTTGGTGATAAACCTTGCTCAGATCCTCGTGGGCATCACCCGACCAAATCACCGAACGTGCCCAATCAGCAAAGCTACCTTGCTCTATATATTCACCGATAGCGCCAGCAGCATTAATTGAAGACTCAGGTGCCTGCTTTAACCACCGAGCCAAACGAATAGCCATTTCGGCTCGTTCCATTGTTTCTCGTTGGGCGGAAAATTTAGACAGCAGATGTTGATTAACTTCAAACAACGCCGATTCAGCTAAGGTGGCGTCATCGCCTACTAGAACACTACTCAAGGAATGTGCATAACGGCTTAGGCGTCTCTGCAAACTTGCAGGTAAAACAGTAGATAATTCAACCGCAGAAGAAAGGTCCAAACTCGCGATGATTTGTTCGGCTTTGCCCAACACCGTATTCATGGCTTGGTATCCCTGTTCATGCAACAGTTGCGATACAGCTGTTACTGCCTCACTACCAAACTGTTGTAACAATCCTTGATCAAAGGTTTCTCCAGCCAGATAACGCTCTTTGAATACACCTCGGCTGCTATGCAGCTGGGCAGTATCTATCTGTGGCAGCTGTTCAAGTCCAGGGTAATACATGATCGAACAGGTCAAACCAATCGATAACAAATCATCCGCTTGACCATCCAATAACAAGGCCTTTACCAAAGCGCTAGATTTAGGGAGTCCCAGATTTAACCAGTCGGTCAGGTTCTCTTTCACATCCGTTGGAAGCTTATCGACTAAGACACCAGCCCCGCTATTAACTGACCAATTGAATATCGACTGTAAATCCAGTGTGGGTTCACTGTAATTCAGGTAGGCCAGAGCAATTGCTTTCCAGGCACTTTCTAGATCAAGTACCTCACCAAAGCTCACTTTATGCTGATACTGTTCCAATCCACCCAACAACGCCCTCGCCATCCATTGACCGTTTTTCTTCAGCCGTGGGTCAATATCCCTAACCTTGATAAACTGCTGCAGGTTTTTCCAGGGGCTGATTTGTTGTGGCGTATATTTCCATATTCTGGCCAAAACATCTTTAGCCAATTCAACTTCGTTAAACCCTGATACCATCACCAAGCGCTCAGGGGCTTGTGCGAATTTGACCAGCGCTTCTCGCATGGCCAACTGAGAAGCGCAATAGACAAAGCGAGTTGATTTGCCATCGACTTCATTGATAATCTCACTATCTGCCAGCTCCCCCGGCCACACCAGGGCAATACAGTCGGCGGCATCATCATTTTGATAGATCGCCTGCACCTGCGTCTTAATTGGTACAGGTGCATAGACCCTGGGTTTAGGTGAGGTGGCGGTAGGCATAGCTTTCAGTCCTTAGTGCCATCAGTTTCGATAATGGTGTAGCTCACATCCAGCACACAGTCTTCTTTCAACTGCCCTTCTATCTCCGCAAACAGCGATCTTGCCTGACTACTAGTTAAACCGGATTGCTTTTCTTGTTTAACTACTCGATGCCCTGCTGGTTGCGGGTCAGGTTCAGGCTCTGAAGGCCTGGCCGCCTGCAATCGCTCTTCGATAATGCCAGTCGCATCGGCTTGAGCCTGGCGTAAGGCGGGAGCCAAAGAGGTTACCAACTCATCGGCAACCAGAGCAGCACAGACACGTTGTTTAATCGCTTTGCCATCTGCATCTGCACCTGACCACACACTTTCAAGCAACTGCCAGTTATTGTCCTGAACCGCCTGAGTAACATTCGCTGCTGAGCTAATACTCTTCGCCAAAGCCTGAAGGTTGCTTACCGGCTTGATATTAGCCAGCACTGCAATCAGTTCAGTCCCTTCCTTGGTTTTCAGCTCCTGAGCAAGCTCAAGTGCATATTCAGCGTTCTTTAAGCGGTTGTTCTGCCCGCTCTGATTCAACCGGTTCAGCGCTGTCTTTAACTCATCAACCAATTGCTCACAATCAGTCAACTGACGATTAACTTCCGCCAAGACATCTCTCTGCAACGCATTTTGATGGTTGGCAGTACGCAGGTTATTAACCGTTAAGCCAAAGACAGCACCCGCGTTATCAACACCCGCCTTCCAATCGTTCGGCTCCGCCAGATCCTGCTTAACTAGAACCACGTTATCAGGAATGTCCTTTAACACGACATCACAATCACCCCCATATAGGGTGAAGGCATATTGCCCATGCTCGGCAAATACCATAATCAGTAAGTTCTGCACAATCTCCGTCAAGCCTCGCGGACTTGGCTGATCAATCGCTGCACGCAGTCGTTTAATCGTTACCGGGTCTCCTGCTTGCTCATCTTTAGCCAGCGCTCGGCTGAGTTGCATCGGCCAATCGTCTTTAAAGATAAAGTGACGCTCGTGCATTTCGCCTAATTTGAGAGGCTGAGCGATAGAGCGCATCAGAGGGCGCAGGGGACTGTCCACATCAATACGACCATTACTGGCATGAATAGCCCGACGTAGCTGCTCGAACACCTTCCCCAGGTCGCCGAGCTTTACTTCATTTTCAAACTCCGGATGTTCCGGATATTGAAAATTTAAGGCCTGGGTTAAAAGGTTTTCGAAGGCGTTACCCAAGTCACTCCCAACCGGCAGACTAGGGATGAAACCCGGCTCCAGTGAGATGACTTGATTGTCCAGCGAGCCACTGTCATCCAGGGAGTTGGGAATCACTTCGGCAGCCCCATAGGCCCCCATCAAATAATCCTTTATACGCTGGCGCAGTTGGCTACGCTGATTGTCGAGTAGCGTTTTTGCCTGAGCACGGTCGACAGGGCTTAAATGCTTACTGAAGGAGGTAAAACGTTCATCGTTCTTTAACACATATTCCAGGGTAACCAGAGTACCCAGATCACGCTGCGAATTCTGACTAAAGAAGTAAGGTAACCAGCATAAAGTACGAGCGGAATTACCCGCCGTTTCAAACTCCTGAATACGCGCCTTATCGTCCGCCGGTGAATGGTTATCCTTATCGAAGGGGAAGTCGACAATTACCTTCCAATCGTCACCTCGGGCTTCAAACAAATTAAAATCATCTATCTCACGAATATTCTGAAACAACACCTCAACCGTACGTCGAGAGCCCTTCCAAACAAACTGGTGCTCGATAAACAGCTGATTTTCATCCTCTACACCAAAAGCTTCAAACACCAAATCCTTGACCAGCTTCTTCCTGGAGCCTTCGTTGTCATGTACTTTGGCATCTTCAAGAATAGCCTCGGTATCCACACCGGATAGTTGAATGGTGATGGTCGGGTTTGCATCATCACTGATCTTGATCTCACCGACACGTCCAGCCCACTTGCGACACTTTTGCAAAACCTGAGTAACCTCACGGCCAGGAAGCGGCGCTTTTATGGTGCCATGGTTCAAGGCCGAGAGTTTGTTAGCGGTCAGGTTTTTAAAACACTCCACTTCCGGCACCAGTGCCGAAAGCAGTAGAGTTTTTATTAAACGCATATCGTTTTTAAAATTGCGTTTGGCTGGGTCGCTGTCCTCTATCTCATCGAGCGTGGCATAGCTGACGTGATGCTCTTCCTCAAGCAGTGGCACCAGTTTTCGCTCAAACAGAGCCTTGGCATTGTCAAAATGAATGCGCATGATTTCTGAGAAGGGCTCCGCTTCAGAGCCAATCACATCGTATAAATCACCTACTGGAATGCAATTGCCCAGTTCCAACGTTTCACGCTGACCAACCAGCAGCATCAGCATGACTCTTAACGCCGTACGTTCACGTTGTAGTGCAGAAGACAACGCCACCAGAGCCTGAACCAATGCCGGGCTGAAGGGATACAAGGAGCGAAACATCCCACGGTCACCTTGATTAGTGAGCAGAATGTTATGCACCTCCTCACGCATCTTGCCATCCATTGAGCTAAAGGCGTCGTCGATCTGGTTCTTAGCCGCCTCATTAATCGGCTTTAACAAACGACGCTCAGCAATTACTGGCAGATTGCGGTCATCCAGGGTGATGGTATGGAACCGCCCTTCCCAGTATTTTAAGGAGTCACTCAGCGCTTGTTGCTCTGCACCCGTGTATTGATCGCCAACAAACTCGCGTAAATCGCGCTGCCTGGCGATAAAACTGGCGACAGGCAGTGCCCGCCGCTCGCTGGCCTCTACCAACTTCACCACCTTTTGAATATTACTGGCGATAAATTTTTGATCAGAAAGATGGCTGGCCAGCCACAGAATCAACTCATCGAGGAAGAGAACAACCGCGTCATACCCCAACGCCTTGGCGTGCTCGGTCATGATGCGCAGGCCTTCATCAAAACCGACATAGCCGCCGTACTCAGTATTGGCCATATCAGCCATTGAGCTGTAGAAGGTACCTACCAAATCACCAACCAAACGATCTTTGTCTTCCGCACCGGATTGCTCGTTCAACACAGCATCGAAACTGATGGCATCCCAACCACCGGATAGGTCCCCCCAGCCATCATCGTCACTGCCACCCTTCGCGTCGCTATTTAAGGTGGCGAAGAAAGTCTCATCGCCCATTTTCTCGCGTAATTGCCTGGCATCTTGAAACAGGCGTTTGCTCATGTAAAAGCCCGGTACCGGAGCTTCGGGGTGCAGTTTTTTAATATGCCTGGCGTAACCGCCGAGAATGCCTGCCTCAATACTGGCGGCACCGATCATATGGTATGGCACCAACAGAATATTTGTCTTCTCTAGCCACTCATCATTTTTACTGACAGCGGACGCCAATTCATTAATCGCGCGGGCTTGAGAATTACCTTGCAGCAACAGATGCAAGACCGCCATAAAATGTGATTTACCCGAGCCGAAACTGCCATGTAGGTAAACACCCTTTTGCAGGTTTTGTTTACCTACCACGGCACTTTTAATAAAGCTTAGAGCGTCATCAAAGGATTTGGCCAGCTGGGGCGTTACCACATACTGTTCCAGTGTCTGCTTAACCGCCTCTTTAGCCAGGCCAGTAGAGAGGTTTAATACAAAATCGCCTCGTTGGACTTTTTCCGGAATTTCGATTAGGTCTTTTATTAATGTCATCTTATTTTTTATCCCTTTATACGACTGTTGCTTTTTTCTTTTTGGCAGCGCGTTTTTTCTTCGCTGTGACCGGTGGTTCCCAGGCTAACAATTCATCTCGACTGATATTCAACTGACGTAATTCTTCCAACAAGAATCCTTCGTAATAATCGCCCATGCGTTCACCGAATTCCGGGTCGATGTCGTTGTGCCATTGTTTTAACCAGGGGATGAGTTCATCGATTGCAACCAGCATGGGGGTGAGTTTATCGGCTTCCCAGCCTTCGCCTTCTTTGCGATCTAGGTACCAGGATGCGATGGCTTGTGCTCGTTGCAGGTGGTTCATGCCTGCCCAGCCGATCACTAGGGTGGCATCGCCGTCTTTTTCGCAGCCTGGGAGGCTGAAGAATCGTTCTTTGGGCACGCCTAGTTTTCCGCGAAGTGGCCAGTAGCTTGGTTTGCGGAAATCGCTAGAGGCGTATTTAGGTGGGACGGGGATTTCGCTAACTACTTGTGCTTTCTTAGCTGAGGCTTTTTGCATAGCCCTTTTATAGGCAACTAGCTTTTCTGGATCTTCTGCATCTTGCTCAGAAAGCGGTTCATCGACACCAAATTCGGCATCTATGGTGTCTTCCTGCCGCTGCTTATCCCAAGTCTCTTGCCAAGCTCGGAACTTTGGCATGGCCTTTGGTTTGTATCGCCCTATCGAAAACTCTGGAAGGTGTGTATTAGAAACAAGGTTACTGACCAATTGTTGGACCTCAAAGAGCTCGTTCTCCATGTAGTAAGCAGCCACTTTATTGAAGTTTTTATCTCCTCTCACCCTATCGGCAAGTGCTGCACATGTTGTTAGTTGTTCATCAGTTTTCAGGCATTGGTTCTCCAAGTGGTCCAACATCCATTGACTGCATGCCAAATGCAGTTCGTCAGATTTGGCCGATTTATTGAACAAGCCTTGGCGGCCTATCCAGCGGCGTTTGTAATGGGGGTCTTCAATTACACGTATTTCTCTGATAGTTGTGATTGCATCCATGCGTTGACGCCACTTTAATTGCATTTCTTTTGGCCAGTACGATGGTATATTGTCAGGAACATCAAATCCGTCTTGGTTTATCTTCGATAAAATTTCAAATGGTCTTTGTCCAGAAGATAAACTGAGATCCTTTTCAAAAACATTCTGAATATCAAAGAGAAGGCGGTCATCACATAAACCAAACGCCCAATAAATCGTCCAATCAATTTCCTCTTGGATAAAAACAAGCTTGCTAACAAGCTCGATTTTTATTTTTTGCTCTTCTTCTGCATATCTAAAAATGTCGTATCCATTATCAATCGCCCGCAACAATACCAATTCAGGCTCGACACTCTCCAATTCACGAAATAATTTCTCTGTAAACGCCCCGAGCTTTGACAGCCTTTCGTTAATATACGAATCTTTAAAGTCGGGCAAGGGTAAGGGTTTAATCTGCGTACCTGTAAACTCATATGGAACTTTTGACACAAACTCAACCCTGACGCCATCACCGCCAGTAAGTTGCTTTTGATGACTTACCTGCTTCATCCAAAAACAAACTAAGGAGCTATTCAAATGCGCCAAAATCTTTAACGCATCGCCTTCAAATTCATCTTTCAGACCGATTACTGGTGCAGATTGTTTATATACGTTCCCTCCCATATCTAAAACAAAGTGGTTGTGACTAGCCACGAATGCAAACGGTATTGATATTTTCTTACGGTATCTATTAGGAAAAAACATAGAGTGCTCAAACCAATTCAATCCTCTATCTTCAATATAATTGCCAAAGTCCATACGTTTTTTTAAAAGCGTTCTATACGACCATAAATAAGATTCTATTACCTTCGGCAACTCAGTCAGTGTCTCTCCATTGTCAACATCATAAGGAAACACACAGTATAGATTTGGCTTCTTCGTCCAATCTCTAATCACCTCTCCGGTCACTAGCGGGACTGAATAATCCAATAAACCAAGAGTATTAATTGCAGATTTTGGCAAATAAAATACTCCGTCCTCACCCGAATGAGTAGTCCGACCTATATCTATAATTAGTTCAGCCAAAACACCTGACTTATTATTTTCCACTATTTGTTTTACTTCACTAGCACCGCCCCCCTGCAAATTCCACGGATGCTGATCAAAAACCTCTCTATCTACATCAGAAATAGTAAAGTATTCATTTTCAGATCCTGGTTTCTCTAGGTTCGATGTAATCGAGCTCCATACTTTCCCTCGCTCAGGTTCATCAGGAGTCGTCGGCTCAGCTCTAATACCTAAAGCAGCACGCAGTGAAGAAGCCCTCGGACGCTCATTCTTCCCAAAAAGGATAACTGTGGGTGTGCCATGTCCAGGGATATAGGCACCTGAAGTATCGATCAAATGGGTGACATTCTTGTTAACCAAATACTCTTCAATCAGCTTTATACCAAATTCTCTCTTCATAAAACTGTTAGCAGTGATCATCCCCATATAGCCTGCTGACTGGCCGGTACCTGCAGAAATTGTCAAATCAAAAAAACGTTCAGTAAACGGAACACCTAAAGAATATTGCTTATGACAGGTAGGATATCGATCCCTATAGGCTTGGTTAAGCGATTTATCTCTGACAACAATATACGGAGGATTTCCAACAACAACATGATACTGCTGCCCCAAAATTCTCAGCAATTTTTCCTTATCCTCAACCTCCAACACATGCTTAACCGGATCCTCATCAATCAAATCCGCCTGCAACCCCTGCCCCTGCCATTCAAACCGCCGCCCATGCAACAACGAATCCCCACAAGCCAAATTAAAATGGAAATCCGGCGCATCTTTAACCCTACAAGTACCCGCAGCTTTCATCGCCGCAATCAACAAGCGAAATCGACAAATAGCAATCGCATAAGGATTAATATCCACCCCATGTATCACATCCAACGCCCGTTGCGCTAATACTCGGCTGTTAGTAGCAGGTTCACGCTTCACCCAATCCTCAAAAACCCGTTCAAAAGTAGTCAGCAAAAAGTGGCCCGATCCACAAGTAGGATCGATCAAACGCAGTCCCGGTAAACCAAAGGTATCTTTAGCCTTCTCCAGGGTGTAATCGAGAATAAAACTCTCAACAAATTCCGGGGTTTGTAATAGCGCATAGCGCTTTCGCACTGCTTCAGATAAATCCTGATACAGATCACCCAGAAAACGGGTATCCCATCCGGCATCGGTAAAATCATGAACAATTTCACCACTCTCGGCGTCAATCTTTTGAAAGAAATCGATCAGGCGATTGGCGCCATCGGCAGAGACCGGAATTAGCCACAACGGGTTATGGCGATGATCTAATAGCTCGGCAATGACCGGGAATTTTTCCAACTGTTCAAACTGGCTGAACAGGTACTCACGCTCTTCGTGAGTTGGGTTTTCATTAAAATAGGCCACCATGCGCTCTTTAGCATGGGCCAACCGTTTTTCACCCTGCGCGTTCTCTACCGGACCTGCCAGGATAGGCTCAGCCAACAAGCTGTTATCTTCCAGAAAACGCACAAATACACAGCTCAATATCCAGGCTGCCGCAGCCTGGGTGATCTGTGTCTCACGCCAGGCGATAAAGTGCTCCGCGGTTCGACCCGCTTCGCGAGCTTTGCCGTATTCTTCTTGCAGATGAGTAGTCAAATCCTCACGGGATTCGCTATAAGCCAGGATATCTTTTTCAATCTTTGGCAGTTCGGCTTGCAGATCTTTTAATAAGGCACTTCGGTTAATCATTCATCAATTTCCAATTTATCCAGCGACCTCGGATTCTTCGCCTAGCTCCAACCAGACACTGGGAATACGAGAAAATTCGCTACTGCCTGCTCCAGAGGGGACGGTAACGCCATCAATAGAGGCTGATACACTTTGTGCATCGGCAGCAATCAGCAGAATCAATCCATACCCGTCGTTGGCATTCATCAGGTGTAGTCGCAGCTCATTGAGCCAGGTATTCACCAGGTCATAACGGGCGATCAATCCCGGCTCTGTCAGTAGTACGGGTTGCCCCACATTTTTTATTTCATCGGCCATGTCTGGCAGTGCTCGCTGAACTAGGCGCTGCAGATTTTGCCAGTTTTTAGAGTTTTGCTCGGCAGCATCAGCCCTTAACACTACATTCCAATCCGGGGGATTAGGCATACCTTTACACAGATGCTGCAGGTGCCGAAGTAATAACTCATCAAAGCTGATGGGGTTTAATGGGAAATCCCGACACAGTTTCTCTTTAATTCGCTGCAATTGACGAGGATTCGCTGTCAGTGCCAAAAAGCGAGCCGAAGAAACAGCTGTACTGATCTCGTGATTTATCGCATTGAGGGTCTGCAAACCGGCGCTATCCAACTCTCCCTGATGTGTGTAGTGGTATTGTGTTTTGGTTTTAGAAGCCAGGCTGGTTAAACCGGCGATCGGTAGACAATACGCACCATTAGGTTTACCGCTGCCAACTGGAAATTGATGGTTTGCGTCCCAATGAAAACCAATATCCAGCTCTTGTATCAAGCTATCCAACCGTGGGCGACCCGGGAGTAACTCCGCTTCAGGGTAACGCCCCGCTACACGGGACTGAACGTCACCAACACTCAGAGCTTTACTGCCTAACAGTGCGCCCTGTGCCAACTCTAATGCTAGTGATGCTTTCATATTACGCGGGTAAAACTCGGCTCGACTGGATAATGCGGCACCCTGGGATGCAGCCGACGCAAGTCGTAATAATCGGTGATTACTGAGGCCAATAAAGGATTGTGGTGCGGGTACCGCACGAATCTTTTCCAATGCGCGAACTGGCGATAGCAATGGCTGCTCTCCGGCACACTCATCGGCCAGATCGCCGAGGTCATTGGCGTAGTCGGCCAGCTCTTCGCCCATAGCATTACGATCATCGGCAATCAGGAAGCCATTACCTGAGCGACGCAGCATCCAATGGGGCTCCTGTTTACTCAGTTCAGTTTCAACGGCTACGCGCACCACTGCCTGCGCCCAGCGCTCCCGTAAGGGGCTATCTTGCACGGAGCCACGACGCAACAACACCGCATCCGCCAGCTCGATGGCGGTCATCACGCCACCACTTTCATCCAGCATTTCGATGATTTCATCGCGTAGCTCGGTGATAGCTTTCGCCTTGGCCCATTGGGCGAGTACTTTGTTGGTAAGTTCACGGGCTTCTGTAGTTTCAATACCTATATGGGCACTTAACTTGGCAGCGGTTGGCCAGTGGACGTTGTGAATTCCTTTGGGTGCATCGCCATCGAGGCGCCCCAGGTATTCATGCAAAAAACGCAGCTTGGTTTGATCGGTCGCCTTGGTGATCTTGGGAATAATAAGGTTAAAAATACGGTCGACACTCACTACCGCAGTATCGCCTGTTTCCAATACTCTGGCTTGATGATCGTCGGTCAGTCGGCTTTGTAGCTGCCCTATAACATCGGAGAGTTCGGTTCGAGTTTTTACTCCTACCCCAGTCCAGACGCGGACACGACTGCGACTAAGTTTGGTTAGGTCTGCAACTGTATTTATGTTTTTTCGGCTTAGAGTATCCAATGCCTGGGGGCTTAGCTCTAGCAAGCCTATTTGGGTATCCAGCTTAGCTTCTGATATGGGACAGATTTTATCGTCTTCGTGAACCGTAGGGTGCTGTGAGTCTTTCCTGGCTTCGTGGAAGACTTCACGCCAGGCTCGGAGCATATCCCCGGCATTGGCAAAACGTTCACGCACATCTCGTACCAGTACTTTCTTGAAAAAACTCACCATGCGGTCACGAATAATTGGGTCGAAGACGGTGCGGTCGATATCCAGTTCTCCTTCAATTTGGAGTGGCAGGCCTTCGGTCGAAGCCCAGCCAGGCAATGTCCCTGTAGCCATTTCATAAAGGGTTAAGGCTGCTGAGAAACGCTCGGCAAAATCGTCCCAACGGCGCCGACCAGCGTCGCGAATGAAATGATCCATATAGGCAACGGTACCCGCAGTAATATTGTCCGAACTGACGTTCGACAATGAGAAATCGAACAATACCAGATGCAGCTGGCTGCCTTGCTTCATTAAACCAATGTTTTCAGGTTTTAAATCGCGGTGCACAACGGCTTGGTCTTCAAGGTGTGCGACTGCACTCAGCAAGTCGTCTCCGAAGCGCTCTAACAACTCCAACTGAATCGCTCCAGTACTACGAATACGTTGTGCCAGATTACCCTCACTGGTGTAGTCAATAAGCAGAGAGGTGTGACCAGCGATATCTAAAGTTTTGTGGTAGGCAATAATTGATTGATGTCGGAGTTTGGCCAGGGTTTCACCTTCTTGCATGAGGCGGCGATTGTGCTCCTGCTTTGACGCAATCTTTAATACCCGCGCCTGTCCCTGATAATCGACTAAAAATACCACTGAGCAAGCTCCCTTGCCAAGGCGCTTTTTAACGGTAATGCCACCTTCAAACGTATCCCCCTTCAATGCTTCGGTAGGATCGCTATTGCGCTGTGTATCAGGTCGGGTGATCTCTTCTTCGATCTCGTCCAGACAGACAATCACTTCTTCTACCGAGTCCAGGCGGCTGCTGGTGTCTGGGTGGGTTGCGTACTGCACAAGGTATTGCAACATCTCACTAGCACCATTGACTTCATCGGTAATTTGCAAGCCATTACTGCGACTGAGTTTGTCTTGCAGCTCAAGATCATTTTCAGCTGGCTTTTTACCGGTAAACAGGTGATAAGCAAGTGCACCGAGGGAGAATACATCCATGTGGACACCATCAGTTTCGCCAGCTGCATGAGCTTCAAGGGCGACATAGGGGCCAGCATCATCTTGAATCATTCGACTTAAATGGCTGAATGCACTGATTTGTCGGGTTTCAGTTTCAAAAATCCGTTCGGCGGTTGACCAGTTTGCGATCTTGATACTGTATTTGTCTTCGCCTTGAGGCTTAACATAAATACTATGTGGGCTTAGTGCTCGGTGGTAGAGTTTTTGTCCATGGGCGTATTGCACTGCTTCAGCAATGACGCGTAACAGGTTTATAGCCTGCATAGTTTCTAATCTACTATCTTTGAAACCATCTAGTAACCAATGATCCAGCCGCTGGTAATCTGCATCGTACTCATAAACAAGCGCGGGGCCGTGGTCATGTTGCTGGTAATCTTTAGCCTTGAGGATGCCCGGATGCTCAATACCCTCTAGCAATCGAAATTCTAGTTGTGCAGCCTTCTGTAACCGCTGAGCTTCTTCTTCTGACTTACCGTAGGTAAGATAGATTCGAACCTTACGTTCAATACCCAAATCAGAATGAATAGCCCGCCATTCCTGAAAGTGATCAGCTTCGTCTAGCAGTTCTTTCAGTTCATACTGCCCTACCCGACGCATGCGAACGGACTCTTTGATACCTGCCTCTTCTACCGCTCGAGAGAGCATTCGGGCTACAGGACTATTCATACGGCGATGACGCCAGTTTTCATCGATATGAGTAATCTCATGGATGAAGTTTTTACGGGTACAGACGTTAAGTCTGGCGGGCCCTTTTAGTTTGTTAACCAAATTCTCAGCAGAAAGAAATACTTGAGCATTGATGAATGGCACCCGCTCTTTGCTCTTTTTCACCGAAGGTTGAACTAGCAACAAAGATGCAAGCTTTTTGGCTTTGCGGTCAGTAAGGATACGAGGGTTATCAAAGGCTTTACGGCCACCATCAGGCTTTTCCCATATCCAGGTACCTGCATCACCACTCATAATACCGGGGTGTGATTTAATCTCGATGAGAAATAGGCCTTTGGGGGTGAGTACCATTAGGTCAATTTCGTTTATGGAACCGTCCTGGGCGATGAACTCAAAATTAGCCCACGCACGGTAGGGGTCATGATCGGGAAGCAAATTCTTCGCGAACTCTAATGCCTCACGTTCCCAAGAATAATCAGATGGTGTTATCTGTTTCCAGAGCCTATCCATTTACTCACTGCCCTCGTCCTTAATCACTAACATATCGCCCAATTCACACTTAAATACTCGACAAAGCTTCTCGATTACCCCCAGCTCTATTCGCGTTGCCCTCTCATGATAAAGCGATGAAATGGTGCTTCTATTCAAGCCAGTTTGGCGTGCAACATCTGAGATGTTCATCTTTTGCTCACCCATATAGCGGGAAAGGTTGCATCTGATCATTATTTGTACCGACGGCTTGCTTATATAGAGGTGTAGTATGGTCGGTTAGACTGCATCTTGCTACGCAGAATAGCAAGAAAAACCATGCAAAATCGTGGACTCGTAAGCTTCAACCTGCCATTCAAGCCATCCATCAACGCAATGGCCGATGAGCCAGCAATAAAGGAGCCTTTCCGGGCTAGCTGCTGATGACTATCGGAGAAAACTCATTATCGACAGACTTGCGAAGCTTCTCCATATCCTGCTCAGTAAACGAACTATTCGCAGACATAGTATTAATGCCTGTTTCTAGCCGGTCTAAAAATTCAATGCTTTGGTTTGGGGTAATACGTCTCATAATTCCTTTTCTCGTTAGGCCCATAGGTCTTACCTCTTCTAATTGACATTAAAGTAGTCAACTGAAGTGGTACAAGTTCACAGCGAGCGATTTCTGTGAAGGAGTTTGTTAAGTGTTTTACTTACTAGTGATTTCATCGAGTATTTTCTGTCCATCTGGCATGCCAGACATTGTTCGTAGAAATGCAACATTTCTACCGAGGACTTCCTTTATTTTTGCAGCCGGTAATGGATTGTCTAAAATCTTAAAATCAGATAGCTCTTGATAATGGCATTCATCTGTATCGTCGTATCTATTCTTCTTCAGAGTATCGCCAGAGCCAATTCCAAAGGCAACAATACCAGTACCGTTTTCATATAAAAACACAGTATCGCCTTTATTTATTCGGTCGATGTTGAATTTCCATGGATCATAAAATGCCGCTGCAATTCCATTATTTAGCATGTAGTCATGATCACTTTCATCATGTCTTCTATTGGTATTCAGTACATGAAAGGCACTTTTAACTACCTCTTCTAACTCAAGCTCTTTCTCTGCTATCTCAACTCCTGCCTCAATCAGCTTTAAGGTAACTTCTTGTTTTGAGAGATCTAGTTGCTCAGACAAATCTTCAATAAATAACGACAACACTTTTGGGATTCGGATAGTTGATGCAACAGGCTCTTTTTTTGTCGCTTTAGACTTCTTAATTAGTCTTCTCAGGTCGCTCATACGGTGTCTCCTTGGTTAAGATGAGGACACCATAGCACAGAACCTATAATGGTGCAATTATGGTGCATTTTAGGTTCTATATTGGTTATCCGACACTAGCAGTGAATTCTATAGACTCTCTGTTAGTCTGGTTTTACGGAGTTTGTATAACCCTGTGAAAAGCTTTTTCACTTCTACTATTTTAGCTGACTAGATTCGATACCCGTGGAGAATAGAACATCTTTGGTTGCAATCGTGATGAATACCAGTAGTTGGTATATCGACTATGGTATATCTGCCTGTAACTGTTAGAAATCGTCTCCCCTTGTCAAAGGCAGGCCTTGGTATAGAAGACACTTTGAAGACTACATCAGCCTCCCATCAAGGCGTCAAACTTCAGCTGCACTATACCTCTGCATCTTGACGACTATCGTATTGTAAACAGCAGAATAGCGAATCTTAACGTATGTCTGCAACGTGCCCAGGTTGTGTGAAAACTATTTTCGAAACATCAAAGTGGAAACTCGTCGCTAGTTTATGCCCGTTATCGCCCTCTGTGTGGGTAATTCATGTCAATATCAGCACCATAATTAATCAGTTGTGGGAGAAAGTTTTTCACTAACGCCACTTTTTGGAGTTTTCAGACAGCCTGTGCCGTTTTTCCCCATTTACAGCACCCACTAGGAACGTCAGCTTAACTTGAACAAATATCTTAATTAGCGAAAAGTAGTCAACCCTCAAACAAGTCCCTAGTAAAAATAATTGGTGGGTTTAATGGTGGGATAAAATTTAATACAAAATAAAAAGCCCTAAATAACAATTACTTAGGGCTACTTGATGGCGGAGAGAGAGGGATTCGAACCCTCGATACGCGATTAACGTATACTCCCTTAGCAGGGGAGCGCCTTCAGCCACTCGGCCATCTCTCCAAATTTTATGTATTTGATAAAGCGGCGAGAATCGCCGATTTATATTACGTCCCAGTCAGCCCTATTTAAGCCTGATTTCCTATCTGATCCTGATCGTCGTCCTGATCGTCGTCCTGAACCTCATCTTGGCCCTGGCCCCCATTTTGTTCAGCTTTGATACGCTCGTAAATTTCTTCACGGTGTACCGCTACTTCCCTGGGTGCGTTAATTCCTATTCTTACCTGGTTTCCTTTAACGCCCAGGACTGTGACAGTAACGTCATCGCCTATCATTAAAGTCTCTCCGACTCGCCGAGTTAATATCAGCATATTAATTCTCCAATTTGTAAAACACAGTAATCATGACCAGTATTCTCATACGAGTCGTTCCAATTTTTATTTTTATTCCGCTTGTATAATCCAAGCGCGGCTATTTTACCCAACAAATCTCCGGGTGACCAGCTCATATTTCCCATATTACTACCTTGGACAACCCTATACCAATTAAGATATATAAGATCAAGATTCCTGTTTGAGATCAAAGCCTTCGTGCAGTGCGCGAACGCCAAGTTCCAGATATTTTTCATCAACCACGACGGAAATTTTAATTTCCGAGGTCGATATCATTAAAATATTGATACCCTCTTTCGCTAATACCTCGAACATGCGGCTCGCGATCCCAGCGTGTGAGCGCATTCCGACGCCAACAATCGAAATTTTAACTATTTTATTATTGCCAGATACTTCACGAGCCTCCAGGCTCCCGGCTGCTTTTTGCAGTGATGCCAGCGCTGTATCGAAATCGTTTCGATGTACGGTAAAGGTAAAATCGGTCGTGCCATCAGCGCCTATATTCTGCAATATCATGTCGACTTCGATATTAGCATCGGAGATAGGGCCTAATATTTGATAAGCAACTCCGGGGGTGTCGGCAACACCGTTGATGGTCAATTGGGCTTCGTCTCGATTAAAGGCGATGCCAGAAATTAAGGCTTGTTCCATAATATCATCCGCTTCGTACTCTGTGGTTATTAAGGTTCCTTCACCGCTTTCAAATGAGGATAACACTCGCAGTGGCACCTGATATTTTTGTGCAAATTCGACCGCCCGGGTTTGCAATACTTTAGATCCCAGACTGGCCATTTCCAGCATTTCTTCGAAAGTGATGGTGTTCAGACGTCGAGCGTCGGGTTCAACCCTAGGATCGGTGGTGTAGACACCATCGACATCGGTAAAAATCTGACATTCGTCGGCTTTCAAAGCAGCTGCCAACGCTACACCAGTAGTATCGGAGCCACCGCGTCCAAGCGTGGTAATATTACTGTCTTCATCGATACCCTGGAAGCCGGCGACTACAACAATTCGTCCAGCGTCGAGATCGCGCTTGATATTCTCGTCATCGATTGACTTGATGCGAGCCTTGTTATGTGCGCTATCGGTGACGATTCGTACCTGGCCGCCAGTATATGATCGAGCTGGATAACCTCGCTTTTCGAAAGCCATCGCCAATAATGCAATGGTGACCTGCTCGCCGGTAGTCAACAATACATCGAGTTCACGACCTTTGGCCTGCGAGTCTATGTCCTGCGCCAGGCTGACCAAACGGTTGGTTTCACCACTCATCGCAGAAACCACAACCACCATATCGTTACCCTGATTTTTATAGCCGATTACTTTGTCGGCAACCGCTTCGATGCGTTTGATCGTACCAACCGAAGTACCGCCATATTTTTGAACGAGAAGGGGCATTAATCAGTCGCCAGTAAATTCCGTGAAAAATCGAGCGCGGATTATAAGAAAATTACGCTCATTTGTATAATGAAATGGCCGATTTATCAGGAGTTAGAGTTGATTCGCCACCCAGTCCGAGACTGATGCTAGCGCCTTAGGTAGATTCTCCGGTTGATCACCCCCGGCTTGCGCCATATCAGGTCTACCACCGCCGCGTCCACCGCACTGTTCGGCGACCATGTTAGCGAGATCACCTGCCCTAATTTTATTGGTCTGGCCTTTGGTGACACCGGCAATTATCGAAACTTTACCATTTTCACTGCTGGCCAGAACCACAGCCGCTTCACCTAATTTATTTTTAAGCTGATCGACCGTCTCTCGCAGGGTTTTAACATTAGCCCCGTCGAGAATGGAAGCTAGCACTTTAATCCCTTTAACATCCTGAGCCTGAGCCGCCAGATCACCACCCGCCTGACTCGCTGCTTTAGATTTCAACGCTTCCAGCTCTTTTTCCAGGCTACGATTGGCTGCATTAAGTTGACCGATTCGAGGAACCAGGTCGTCGCGACTGGTCTTGAGTACCTGAGCGGCTTCTTCGAGTTTGCTTTCAGCATCGATAAACCGTTTAACCGCAGTATCACCAGTAACCGCTTCGATACGACGAACACCCGAGGCAATGCCTGTTTCGAGCACGACCTTAAACAGGCCGATATCGCCAGCACGTTGTACATGGGTACCACCGCACAACTCGACCGAATCGGTGCCGATGCTCAGAACCCGAACTTCATCACCGTATTTTTCCCCGAATAAAGCCATAGCCCCGGTAGCTTTAGCGGATTCCATATCCATTATCCGAGCCGAAGTCTCAGTATTGATTCTAACCTGATCGTTCACCATGGTTTCTATACGGACAATTTCTTCTCTGGTTAGCGGCTGATAATGCGAAAAATCGAAACGCAGTTTCTCTGAATCAACCAACGAACCCTTTTGTAGGACGTGATCCCCCAATACCTGGCGTAAGGCCTCGTGCATTAAATGTGTTGCCGAATGGTTGAACATGACTGCGCGACGAAAAGTTTCGTCTATTTTTGCTGTAACCTGGTTACCTGAGGAAAGTTGACCCGACACCAGATTACCGACATGCAGATAAACATCGTGTTGCTTTTGGGTATCAAGAACCTGAAACCGGAACCCATCGCCGGATAAAATACCAATATCACCTACTTGTCCACCCGACTCAGCGTAAAAAGGCGTTTGATCAAGGATAACTATGGCTTCGTCGCCATTATCGAGCGATTTGGTTGGTTCTCCATTCTGTAAAACCCCTACAACCTGGCCTTCGGCAACAGCTTTTTCATAGCCCAGAAACCCACTGGCGATATAACCGTTGAGTTTGAGTCCATCACTAGCCACCCCAAATTGACTGGAGGCACGAGCGCGCGTTCTTTGTGCTTCCATCGCCACGTCGAAACCGGCCTGGTCGATTTCTAAATCGCGTTCTCGCGCGACATCTGCGGTCAGGTCGGCCGGGAACCCATAGGTATCGTAGAGCTTAAAAACGGTATCGCCATCGATAGTATTGCCCTTCATGCCCGCAATACTGTCTTCGAGTATGCGCATGCCCTGCTCTAGAGTTTCGGCGAATCGCTCTTCTTCTTTTTGTAATACGCGAGATACATGGTCGACTAATTTGCGTAACTCTGGATAGGCATCGCCCATGAGTTCATCGAGTGTCGAAACCAGTTGATAAAAGAACGGTTTCTTACAACCGAGTTGATGGCCATGACGCGCGGCCCGCCGAATAATTCGACGCAAAACATATCCCCGGCCTTCATTAGATGGCAATACACCATCGACAATTAAAAATGCGCAGGAACGAATATGGTCGGCAATGACTCGTAGCGATTTGTTTTCGAGATCGTTGGTCTGGGTTAAAACGGCTGCCTTTTTGATTAAAGTCTGAAATAGATCAATATCGTAATTATTGTGTACATTTTGCAAGATGGCGGCGAGACGCTCCAGACCCATACCCGTATCGACCGAAGGTTTCGGCAATGGATGCATGACGCCATCGATATCTTTATTAAACTGCATAAAGACCAGATTCCATATTTCGATATATCTGTCGCCGTCTTCTTCGGCCGTACCCGGAGGCCCGCCTTCGATTTCGGGACCGTGATCATAGAAGATCTCGCTGCAGGGGCCACAAGGACCCGTGTCGCCCATCGACCAGAAATTATCCGATGTTCCTATTCGAGTGAAACGATCTTCGGGCACGCCAATGTCATTCAACCAGATATCCGCAGCCTCGTCGTCGTCAGCATAAATAGTCACCCAGAGTTTTTCTTCGGACAGACCGACCACGTTAGTCAGAAAATCCCATGCATAGTTAATCGCCTCTTTCTTGAAATAATCGCCAAAGCTGAAATTGCCGAGCATCTCAAAAAAGGTATGATGCCTGGCGGTATAACCGACATTTTCCAGATCGTTATGTTTACCACCAGCACGCACGCAACGTTGTGAAGTTGTCGCGGTTTTATAGCCTCGCTGATCAGTGCCAAGGAAGACATCCTTAAACTGCACCATACCAGCATTGGTAAATAGCAACGTGGGATCGTTTCCGGGCACTAGCGGACTAGAAGGCACAATGCTGTGGCCCTTGCTTTCAAAATATTTCAGGAATTGATCCCGTAACTCGGCACTGGTTATCATAAATAAATCTGGGTTTTCAAAACTGGGCTGATACTGGCCCAAACGACCAGTGGATTAGCGGAATAATCGCATGACTGACTCGGGAGAAAAACCCCTATTTTGTAAAAAACGTGCCTGTTTCATTTTTAACGCGTATTCATTCGGGATTTCGACCCCGAATTTCCGTATTCGCTGTTCTGACATGCGTTCTGACCAGCTATTCTGGAAAGGATCAAGATAGGCGTCGACTAGTTCCTCATCTACCCCTTTTCGTCTCAATTCATGGCGGATTTTTATCGGGCCATGGCCAGCATTCACTCGTTGATTGACAAAACTTTCGGTAAAACGAGCATCGCTTTGCAGGTTGTCTGTCTGTAATTCCTTGATGGCATTTAGAATATCGTCTTCAGCGTGCTCACGCAGTTTCAATTTTTGTAGCAATTCACTGGCGGAATGCTCGCGTCGAGCGAGCAAATTCATCGCGGTGTTTCGAATGCTAAGTAGTTTTTTCATTTGACCTTGCCTCAATATCCGACCCGATAAACACCGCTTCGCGGCTTTGCCCTTGACAGGATGGTTTTATGCCACAAAATGTTTAACAAGAGGGATTGGGTGAGTCTGTTTTAATATTTGCATGATCTCAAAAATAGCTATTCCTCAAAATTGTGCCAAACCACAAATACCCAATCCCGGTATGTCGACAATTATTTCGCCTGAAACCATCCTGTCAAGGGTGTCTATCGGCTCTCCATATTTATATTCAACAATGTTTAATAAAACAAAGCCCCTGATCGGGATTCCAATCAGAGGCTTTGGCCAGCATGCACTTAAACAGAAACGAAAGATTAGGGTTAGGAATCTACCGTCTCTGCTTCGACCGGTGGGTCGGTCTCCTGTGCTTTACTGTCAGCTCGGTCTACTTTTTTGGGTAACAATTCGTCTCGAATACGTTTCTCGATCTCATCGGCCATTTCGGGATGCTCCTTGAGGAAGCCGCGAACATTATCTTTACCCTGGCCTATGCGTTCTTCGTTATAGCTATACCAGGCACCCGCCTTATCGATAAAACCCAGTTTAACGCCCAGGTCGATCAATTCACCCTCGCGGGAAGAGCCTTCGCCGTAGAGAATTTCGAACTCACACTGTTTAAACGGCGGGGCTACCTTGTTTTTCACTACTTTGACGCGGGTTTCATTACCGATAATTTCATCACCGCGTTTGATCGCACCAATGCGGCGGATATCGAGTCGCACCGAAGCATAAAACTTCAACGCATTACCACCGGTAGTAGTTTCCGGATTGCCAAACATGACTCCGATTTTCATACGAATCTGGTTAATGAAAACCACCATGGTATTCGAACGCTTAATATTACCGGTAAGCTTACGCAATGCCTGCGACATAAGCCTCGCCTGCAAGCCCATGTGCGAGTCGCCCATATCACCTTCGATTTCAGCCTTCGGTGTGAGCGCCGCGACCGAATCAACTACCACCACATCAACCGCACCGGAACGCACCAACATATCAACGATTTCAAGCGCCTGCTCACCAGTATCGGGTTGCGACACCAATAGTTCATCGATATCGACACCGAGCTTTTCCGCATAGGTCGGATCGAGTGCGTGCTCAGCATCGACAAATGCTGCTGCACCGCCTAGCTTCTGAGCTTCAGCAATCACCTGCAAGGCCATGGTGGTTTTACCGGACGATTCCGGGCCATATATCTCAACGACACGACCGCGAGGTAACCCACCTATGCCCAGCGCAATATCCAGCGATAATGACCCGGTGGAAACTATACCCATGGTCGTATCGGCGCCAGAATCGCCCAGACGCATAACAGCTCCCTTGCCAAACTGCTTTTCTATTTGCCCCAGCGCTACGGCGAGGGCTTTTTGTTTGTTTTGATCCATATTGGTTACCTTAAATATTTAAATATTGGTGTCTAACGGCTAACAAATTATCACACAGACTAACGAGAACATAAAGAGAACTTTTAAAATATTTTCGCTTGCCCGGAAATGTCTTTGTATTCATGCGGTTGGATTGTAGCGGGGTAGTGGCTCATGGCGTGAGCCACTATTTAAATACTGGTTAAATATAAAATTCTTTTTTTCGACAACAAAATGAACCGCCCGACCTCCGGGACGATTACCCTCAGAAATAATGTCGCATAAAACTCGTTAACAATGAATTGGCGGATCTAATCGGCCTCATAATTCGCAGCTTGTTCCCGAATTTCATTCGGCGATAATTTCACCAAATGATTGTCCTGCCAAATAATAATCTGAGTATTGTGTAATATGGCTTGCTCGCGGGCTCTTACGGCTGCTCTTTTCAATGCAGGTAAAGCCAATTTGAGTAACGGATTTCTGGCTTTATCAATTTCGTTCGATGTCATTTTATTCACTCCAATCCACTAATAACGGTTGCTCATTGCTATTGTCGAATACCGCCCAGTCATCAACCAGAGGTGTATATAGCGTTTTAAAATTAATCCAACCAGTTTCAAATCGACGTTCGATGATTGCTATATCGATATTGTGACCACCCTGCTTTACTCTTTCAGCGACCCGATCAATTGCAATTTCGACATGACTTAGTTTTAGAAACAACAAACTGACAGAATAGCCAGCAGCTTACCATTTCAGAATTTTTCTGGCGTATATTTTGCCCGATAAAGTGGTTTCAAAAACAAATGACTGCTGCCTTCGTACATAGTCATCGATAGTTTTCAGCATCAACTTACCGGCTTGTAATGCAGCATTTTCGGGTATAAAAGGTGATAACCCTGCTGCTATCAAGTCAGCGTTTACAAACTGTAAACAATTGGCCTCGTTCGGTAAGAACTCCCTGGCGAAGGTTGTTTTCCCAGCGCCGTTCGGCCCAGCAATGATGATAATTCGCCTGGTCGAGGTATCATTCATTATTCAGTGCCATACCCAGTTTAAAGTTAGAGAGCATAAGTTAATTATTGTGATTTTACCAACGCCAAGATAGCATCAAACCCAATCTCGGAAACCCCAAACAAACCATTGAACAATCAGACCAGACCCGATCTCTCTAACCACACCGTAATGATATTGGTGGCGCTGGTTATAATTGCCCTGATTATCGCCTTATCACCTTTCATGTCCGAACAACCTGGATCGCCAATAGCGCAGTGGGCAGCGGCAATTGGTGTGACCGCCTTACTGGCTCCGATGGTTTTCTCCCTGTTGAAACGTTCTGGTTTATCGGCGAGTCCGCCTTTCTGGTTTGTTACCCATGTACTTTGCGCCTGCACGGGTGTTTATCTTATTTTATTTCACGCTGCCAATGGCAACTGGTTATCTCCACCCGGATTGGTATTGATCTTGATGTTATTTCTGATTATTCAAGGTGCCTTTTTACGAGTTTCCGTGTCGGCTCGGTTTTCACATTTATTCGCCAGAACCAGCATCGCATCGGGGTTTGACAAACAAAAATCGCTGGACAAGAAAGGGTTACAGATTTTAATTGAATACAAACAGCTGATCCTGGCCAGGCTCGATCCAACCGCTACGGAAGCATTGTTTTCGTCCAATCTGAAGCACTGGCTAACTCATCCTTTGTTAAGCCTTCGATATCAACGCCTGATCTCGATGGAAGCCGATATGGTGGGTGCCCGCCAGAGTGCGGGTCTGGTAATGGCATGGTCACGTCGTTTGCACATGCTTGCAGCAGTCCTGTTTTACCTGGGACTAATATCTCATATCATCGTAGTTCTATTCTTCGCCGGTTACGCAGCAGGCGGCGAAGCAATCGACTGGTGGTACGTCACTGACTACGGGGCCGACTGGGCGCGTTAATATGGGTGCTAATCCAGAACAGCTCGCGCTGATGATCGACCTCGAACGCTGCACCGGTTGCAAGAGTTGCGAAGCCGCTTGCAAGCAAACTAACGCTTTAGGTCCTCATACTTACCGTAATCGTGTCATGTGGTTTGACGAACAGCAATCACTGGGAGATGGTTTACCTCGCCTGGACTTCCTCACGGTAACCTGCCAACAGTGCGAGCGTCCAGCCTGTCTGCGCGCCTGCCCGGTTTATCCAAAAGCCATCGACAAAGACCCGATCACCGGCGTGGTGTCGATTAACGAAAACCGCTGTACTGGCTGCGGCGAATGCGCCCTGTCCTGTCCCTACGGTGCCATCGGTTATAACGCTGACCAACACCATGCCGTGAAATGCGATCTCTGTGCCGACCGTCGCGCAAAAGATCTGGGGCCAGCCTGTGCCTTTGTCTGTCCGACGCGGGCGATCAGTTTTGGTAAACGCGTCGATCTGCTGGAAAAAGCAGAAGCCGACAATCGTACCACTGTCGATACCGATCATTTTCTGCAAAACCCGGCAACGATTTATCTGCAACGTCTGCTCGATACTGGAACAGAAAAAACCACACCGACACTGATGTCGGATCACAATGCACGCCGTAATTTAATCGCAGACGCGGCCAGCGGTTCTTACAATAAATCTGACAAGCTCGAACTGGCCGAATTACCCGAACGCATCGTCCCCGGTGGTTGCAATATCTGCTTCAACGGTTGTCCGGTGAAATTTCATTTGCGTGGCAATAAGGTCATCAATGTCTTCGGAAACGAGGAGGATCCGGTATTCCAGGGCAGAGTCTGCCCGAAATCGCAAATGACCGTGCAGCTTTATGATAATCCGCACCGTTTGACCCAGCCTCTCAAACGATGCGGTAAGCGCGGTAGCGGCGAGTTCAAACCAATCAACTGGGATCAGGCACTTGCGGAAATCTCTGAAAAGCTATCCAGCCTACGTGACCAATATGGTAGCGAGACACTCGCGATTCAGGTGGGGTCGCGTACAGGTACGCTAACCATCAATGGAATAATCCCTCTATTCACCGGTCTCTGGGGTACGGCCAATGTTGCTTCCACCGAACCTTATTGCAGTATGAGCAAGAGTGTCGCGCTGGATTTAACCCAGGGAATGGGCATGATGGCCAGCATTTATACCGAAGAAGATATCGGCAGTGCCGAGGCCTATGTCTATATCGGCGACAATCAGGCGGAAACCAGGCCGGTACACTTCGGCATGGTCAACGACTGGCGCCTCAGGAATAAGGCGCAGATGATTGTGGTCGACCCGCGTCTAACTGTAACAGCGAGTAAAGCCGACGAATGGCTGCCCATCCGTTCTGGCACCGACATGGCGCTGGGTCTCGGTATTATTCACTGTCTGTTTGAACAGAATCTTTTTGACAAAGATTTTTGCGAGCGCTGGTTAGCTGGCTGGCGTGAATGGCGCGATTTCGTATTTGATAAACAATACAACCTTGATTGGACATCCAGAGTCACCGATCTCCCGATTAATCAAATAGAAGGCCTGGCAAATACTATCGCAACAGCCAATGGCTGCATGATTTTCCTCAGCCGTGGCATCAACCAGCACACCAATTCGGCACAGACCAATCGAGTCTTCATGTTTATCGCCGCCATCACCGGTAACTGGGGACGTCGTGGCGGCGGATATTTCAATGTCTCTTCCGAACTTGGCTGGCGGAAACCTCACATTCCAGAGCATCGTAAACCCGCTATCCGCGGAGCAGTCAGCAAGAATCCATCAGTCTGGCTGGACGCCATGACAAAGGGTACGCCTTATCCTATTCGTGCGCTGATCACCAGTAACAACCCGCTCGCCAATTGGCCTGATCAGAACAGGGCACGTGATGCAGTCAAATCACTTGACCTCGTGGTACACATGGAATTGTTCAAAAGCGCCACCTCGCAATTCGCCGATTACGTCCTACCGATGGCAACCGGCATCGAAAAGGGAGGTACCACTCGTTTCGCCGAGGATCGCCGTATCGTCTGGAATGATCGTCTTATCGATCCACCCGGAGAAGCAAAGTCCGACCATTGGTTCTGGATTGAGCTGGGTAAAAAGTTCGGTTTCGACGACATTTTGAAGGAAGACTACAAGAACCCGCGAAAGCTCTGGGACGAAGTGATGGTTGCATCCACCCCTACCCTCAAGGGCGCTTCTATAGCAAGCCTGACTGCCATGCCTAATCGTACTATTCGTGTCCCCTGTTTCGACGCCGATGCCGGAGAAATCGACCCGATATACATCACCGAAAATCAGAGAAACAACCCAAACTTGACCCTGAGTTACCCAACACCCAGTGGAAAACTGGAGTTCTGGAGTGAAGCACTAGAAGAGAAATTCAATACCATGGGTTTGTCAGCATTACCGGAATTTTACAGCGAATCCCAGCAACTGATTGACCTGCCACATATCGAGTTTGATGAAACCTCGAAGGTATCGAGCTTTTTCAGCGGCGACACGCTTGGCTATGGAGGGAAGATTACTCGCGACGAGTTAAACCACGCTGAAAAATATGATACTGAGCTGATAACAGGCCGACCGCCCGCCCCGCATTTTCATTCCTGGACGCATTATTTCTGGCAAGCCCAGGAAATGTGGCCAGAGCAATACTGTCAAATCCATCCCGACAAGGCCGAAAATTTGGGGATAAATGATGGTGATGATGTCATTGTCGAAACCGCTAACGGCCACATCAAAGCCCGTGCCTGGATTCATCGCGGTATTCGCCCGACTAGCATATTTATTCCGATAGGCTGGGATGAGCAACAACCCTATCACCCCGCTTCAGGCGTAAACCATTTAACTGGTATTGCACTCGACCCGGTATCGCAGCAGGCCAATTTGAAGACGCATTTGTGTCGGGTACGGCGGGACTCATAAACGAGGATTCCAGCGATTGGTAATTATACTTATTGCTCATAGCTTGATACGATAGTATTAAATCCTTTCCCAGCTAAGGCATAATGGATCCTTACCATATACTCGGCATTCAAACCAATTCGACCAGTGATGAAATAAAAAAGGCTTATCGCAGGGAAGCCATGAAATGGCATCCGGATCGAAACCAGGATTCATCCGTAGCGAAGGAGCGATTTCATCAGGCGGCTGAAGCCTACAAAATTCTATCGGAAAGAACTTCCAGCGAAAACGATGATGCATCTGGAACAAGCTCCGAAAATACCGAGGATAATTCGAAAGATAAGTTCGCTGACTCGGTTTTCTGGAATGTAATGCTCGATTATGCCGTAAAGCTCGCACAAACAGGAATGAGTGAGAATGATATTGCAGTCAATATTTGCAAGAATGGCTGTACCGAAAAACTAGCAAATGTCATTGCTGATAAGGCGTTCAATATACATGCACATTACACTTCGAGTTCAGGGAAGAAGCGCAAGGCCGAGCCGAATCGTTCTACATTCAAGGAGGAAAGACTGGAGAGGGAATTATTCAGAGCCTTTCTCGGTCGGAGTAGTTTTTTCTGGAGCCCAAGAGAAACTATCGATTACTACCTGATGATTTTCAGCGAGTTCAGTCAGTCGGCAAAATCAAACCCTTTAACCTGGGTAAGCATCAATAAGCGATTGATGGGAATTCTCAATTTTTCGATTGTCCTTTTTACCGTGATTGCCATCGCAGTTTATTTTTATCCGGGGCCGTCGGAATACAAACTTCTACCTGATACAGCCATGCTACAGGTGCCGTTGATAATACTGCCATTGATGTTTGTCTGGATGCTGTACAGGAAGCTCTGGATCTCTGCCCTAACCCTCTCATTAATTTATTCAGCCACCATCTGGATTTTAAACTCCGATATGCTGGAAACACTAGACTATGACCTGAACTCCCTGTTATTGATTAGTATAATTTGTTTGGCACCTTTCGCTTTTATTGCACTATTCGCAAACTTTCTCTACTACCAGAAGGCGCAACGAATGATCAGGTCGTCAAGAGATTTGTTTAAAAATCATCTGGATCAGGTGGGCTGGATCAGAAATAGGGCCGGCACGTCCAGTACTGCGGCGATTTTGTTTAGCCTGGCGTTCATTTTCTCGCTGACTTATCTGATACCTCGAAACTGGGAATTTGCGAATCTGGATCGATCCGAGCTTCTGTTCCCGAATATCGGAAGAGATGAGTTGGCACTTGAAAAAATTAATCTTCAATCGAGCGAAACCAGAGAATTCTTTGACATTGCCGAAACACATTTTAGTCGCTCACCTCCCGACTATATAAAAGCAATAATGGCATATCGAATCGCAGCGGATAATGGTTCGGTGCTGGCAGCTTACAAGCTGGGATATATGCATTATGCGGGAAAAGGCACCAGCCAGAACGATTTGCAGGCCTTCGAATATTTCGAACTGGCAACCAGGGCACCATTGGCTTTTCAGCCACACAGCCTCGAGCTGACGACAAAATTTCTGGCCGAATCTTACAACAATCTGGGCATCATGTATCAACGCGGTCTCGGTACCCGAAAAAATTTAAAGCAGGCATCCAGTATGTATCGTCGGGCTATAGAATTTGGTTCCCTGAGCGCAAAGCAGAATCTTAGAAACGTTTACAAATCAGCCACTAATTCCAAACCTAACATCCCGGTCAATCCTGGCTACAATTAAACCTCAGCTAGCAGTCTGTCGGAGCTGTCGCAATTGGAGGAATGCAGTATGGACAAAAACATCAGAAATTTATCGATACGCTTAATTCCGGTACTTTTGTTGTTTAGCAATAGTCCTCTTGCAGGTTCAACAGAGCTGGATCAGGCAATCAAGAAATACTATGCAGGATACCCGAATCAGGCAATCAGCATCATAAAACCCCTGGCCATCTCCGGGGACGTTGAGGCTCAGTATTTGCTGGGCAATATTTTCTACGGACTCTCAAATTCAAAAACTCCCATTCTGTTAGAAAACCCCATTAAATGGTACGAAATGGCCGCCGCGCAAGATTCTGCGCCTGCTAACTACGCGCTCGGCGTCATTTACAATAATCAATGGACCAGGACTTCCGATCAGAAAGAAGCTGACCTGGCGAAGATGTATTATCAAAAAGCCCTGGAGCTGGGGTATAAACAGGCCGAGGCAGCTTTGCATAAACTTAATGAGCATAGCCAATCAACCAGTAAAGGTACTTCGCTGGTATACACTAACGAGTCCTTTAGCAGTAAGCGAAAACACTCGATAAAACCAGTAAATAAATCGAGCAGCGTAGCAATCAATGATGTAACTGCAGAATTCAAACTATCCGATAACCCTGTTGCTGATCTGATGAAACTTCAGACGCTGCTCAGTCAGCTAAATAGCAATAAATCGGATAGTGATTTGGGTCTCGACAGCAACTGGCTCGACGAAAGTACAATTTCTACTCTACTGAGTGGTTTTGACTCGACCGATGATCTTGTTGCCGACGTGGTAAAATTGCTGTCTGAGCTTAAATCGGCTAGTGATGATAATTAATGACGGGATAGAGTGAGTAATACGCTTAAATAATTTTGGCGCATAAAATTCACCCTGCATAATCTCAGGAATCGATTCTTAGCATATCATTCAGGCTCTCAAGCGCAGTCTTCAGAGTTGCCTGCCTGACCTCATCTCTGTCACCCGGAAATACATATTTTCGTGCGATCACCTGGCCTTTCGAACCAATCCCAATCCACACCGTGCCGACCGGTTTCTCCTCGCTGCCGCCGCCCGGGCCAGCAACTCCGGTCACCGCGATCGCATAATCGGCTGCGCTGTGTTTTAGAGCACCAACGACCATGGCATTCACTACTGCTTCGCTGACTGCTCCATAGGTTTCGATCACCGATTCGGGCACTGCGAGCATGTCGATTTTAGCCTGGTTACTATAGGTCACGAAGCCCCGGTCGAACCAGTCCGAACTTCCCGCCAGATCTGTCAGGGTTTTAGCGATTAATCCACCTGTACAGGATTCCGCGGTACAGAGTTTTTCGTCACGTCGACTTAATTCATCGGCTAGCTGGTAGACAAGTTGTTGTGAATGTTCGGACATAGCGGCATTATAACCAATCTATACCCACAACTGAAAACCTGTTAAACCATGAACACCGAACTGTTATGCCCGGCTGGCACTCTTAAAAGCATGCACTACGCATTCGCCTATGGCGCCGATGCGGTTTACGCGGGCCAGCCACGTTACTCCCTACGCGTTCGCAATAACGAATTCAACAAACTCGAAAACCTCGCCGCTGCCATCGAGATTGCCCATCAGCAGGAAAAACTGTTTTATATCGCCAGCAATTTGTCACCGCATAATAACAAAGTTCGTACTTATCTTCGGGATATGCAGGCGGTCATCGAGATGAAGCCCGACGCGCTTATCATGTCGGATCCGGGGCTAATCATGATGGTACGCGAGACCTGGCCGGAAATGCCGGTACACCTCTCGGTACAGGCCAACGCGGTGAACTATGCCTCGGTTAAATTCTGGCAGAAAATGGGGCTGACGCGAATTATCCTGTCGCGCGAGTTATCACTCGATGAAATCGCTGAAATACGTCAGGAATGCCCCGACATCGAACTCGAAACCTTCGTTCATGGCGCTTTGTGCATCGCTTATTCGGGCCGATGCTTATTATCGGGTTACATGACCCATCGTGATTCCAATCAGGGTGCCTGCACTAACTCCTGTCGATGGAAATACGACGCCCACGAAGCCAGCGAAACCCCCGAAGGCAATATCGAGGCGAAAGACCAGGTATTTCTTTTACAGGAACAGGGACGACCCGGCGAGTATATGCCCGCCTTCGAAGACGAGCACGGTACTTATATTATGAACTCGAAAGATTTACGCGCCATCCAGCATGTGCAACGACTCATCGATATCGGCATCGATTCGCTCAAAATCGAAGGTCGTACTAAATCGCATTTTTATGTCGCGCGCACCGCACAGATGTATCGTCGAGCAATCGATGATGCACACGCTGGCAAGGCTTTTGACATGGGATTAATGGACGAGCTCGAAAGTCTTTCTAATCGAGGTTATACCGAAGGTTTCTATCGACGTCACGTGCCAAAAGATTTCCAGAACTACGAAAACGGTCACTCGGTGTCAAACCGGCATCAATTTGTCGGCGAAGTGACATCGCTTAACGATGACCATAGCCTCAGTATCGAAGTGAAAAATCGATTTTCGGTCGGTGACACGCTGGAGCTGATGACACCCGACGGCAATGTCGAATACCAGCTCGATGAAATTCATCAGGAACGCAATGGGAAATCAGTAGCGGTTGCCCCGGGTAGCGGCCATCAGGTGCGGATTCCAGTACCCGACAATATACCCATGAATCATATCGACAAAGGTCTGTTATTGCGCAGCCTGGACAGGGCCATCCGGACTTAATCATGCCATCTTCGAGTAACAGGAGCGTCATGATCTACGTCCAGCATTTACTGGGCATTGGTCATTTACGGCGTATCTGGTTTTTGGCCTGCGTGCTGGCGGATAATAATATTCAGGTCGACCTGGTGACTGGCGGCATGCCTGTTTCCGATCTTGCATACAAAAATATTCGAGTCCATCAATTACCTCCAGTTCGTAGCCGGGATGGTCGCTTCGACCAGTTGGTCAACGAGTTGGGTGAAGATATTGACGAAGCCTGGAAAGACAACCGTCGAGACCGGTTGCTCGAATTATTCGACCGAATTCAGCCCCGTATGCTGATCACCGAAACCTTTCCATTCGGTCGGCGCATGATGCGATTCGAATTAGTACCTCTTTTACAAGCGGCCAAACAAAGCGCAAACCCAGCTATCATAGTCTCCTCGATTCGCGATATTCTCCAGCCTAAGAGTAAACATGGCCGTAATGAAGAAGTGCTTAAATGGCTTCGGTCGTATTATGACCATATTCTGATCCACGGTGATCAGAATATCGCCAGGCTCGATCTGACTTTTCCTTTGACCGAGCAAATCGCTGGCAAGCTGACTTACACTGGCTATATCACTAATCCTTCGTCCGACCATTCTGATACTCAAGATGGTGTCGATGAAGTCGTCGTATCCGGTGGTGGCGGTGCCGCAAGCCTGAATTTACTCAAGGCTGCGATCGCTGCAAAACCCCTATGTGATCTAAAGCATCACCAGTGGAGAATCCTGGTCGGCAATAACCTTGATCAAGGTAGTTTTGAACAACTGCAGCAAGCCGCCAGTGAAGGCATAATCGTCGAGAGAAATCGCGCTGATTTTCCAGCCTTATTAAAACGATGCACGGTGTCGGTATCGCAAGCAGGCTACAACACGGTAATGGATATATTGAGGCAGCAAACGGCTGCTGTTCTAGTACCTTTCGCCGAGTCCGGTGAAGTGGAACAAAGTTTACGCGCGCAACAATTGCAAAAGCGCGACCGCGTGGTCTGTTTCGATGAGGATAGCTTAACCGCCGAAATGCTGGCGCAGGCTATCGATCAGGCCTGCAATATGAAAGTCGAAAATTTTGAGATTAATATGGATGGCGCCACCAATAGTGCTAAATGGATAATGGATCGATTAAATGGATGATCAATCACCGCAAGACTCGGTCTGGAAAATTTTGACCGACGAACTCGACTTGTGGCAAAGCGCGGGCAGGAAAGCCACGTTCTGGTGGCGTGATGACGACGCCACTCAACACACGGAACAACTGGAGCGACTCGATCAACTTAGTCGAGCCCACGATGTACCACTCAGTATTGCGGTGATACCGGCTCGCCTGGAAACATCTTTGACTAAATACATCAAATCTCGTGATAATTTCATAGTGCTTCAACATGGCTACACTCACCAAAGCCACGCTGCCATAGGGGACAAGAAAATAGAAATCGGCGGGCAACGCGACGACGAAGAAATCGAAATTGAATTGCGCGATGGCTATGCGATACTTAAGAATGTCTTCGAAAATCAGTTTGTACCAGTTTTAGTGCCGCCCTGGAACCGCATCGAAGCACGCACCTTGCCTTTATTACCCAGGATAGGTTTCACTGGCCTATCGTCCATGTGGGCACGCAAAAAGGCTTTTCCCGCGCCAGGTCTGCATCAGGTTAACTGCCACCTCGACCCGGTCAACTGGCGTCATGATCGAGGTATCATCGGCGAGAGCCTGGCTATCGAACACATACAAAAGCATTTATTGGGCCGAAGAACTGGAGCGCTCGACAGTGATGAACCAACGGGAATCCTCACCCACCACCTGGCTCAAACCGATGATGTCTGGGCGTTATGCGAAAAGCTATTTTCGCTTATTAGCGCGCACCCGGCCACAAGCTGGCTGGACGCCAAAACTATCTGGCAGGTCTGTGACCAGGGAAATCAGTCAAATTAGATCAACACCAGTATAACCGTCAAACAGTGTACCGCTGTCGGAGTATTCAAATAAATGCCCCTGCTCCCAGTCAAAACTAACCGGCGTTTCCCCCCGCATATCCCAGCCGCTGGCTAATGAGTAAACACAGCGGATAATTCCCTGATGGACTACGGCACCACAATCTTCACCCTTTATCGCTATCTTCGCTAACCAGGTTTGAATTCTTTCCTGAACCTGACGCAGGCTTTCCCCGTTGGGTGGACAGAAATCCAGGCCTCTGGCTTCATTATCACGCATGACATCACCGAGTTTTTTGCGTAGTGGTTTAAGCACTTCACCCTCCCAGTCACCCCAATGCATTTCGGTCAGCGCGGGTTCGATAATGGGGTTTTCTATCCCCATTAATTCGGCCGTTTGAAGTGCGCGCTGTAATGGACTTGTGTACCAGGTCAGCTTGCGTAGTTCTGCTGACAACCGACGGCTGCTAACCTGTTCTATACCCGACTCGCTCAGAGGAATATCGGTTCTCCCCTGTATACGTTTTTCAACATTCCACTCTGTGAGCCCGTGCCTTATCAACAGCAGTTTCATGATTCCAGCTTAACGGTAACTTTAAATTTTTCGACTAACTGATCGATACCGCGATGCAGAGAAAATTCGCTATGGACGCGCTGCATACCGGCCTCGGCCAAAGCATCTCGCAGATCCGGCTCGGTAATCAGCATTTGCAGCGCCTCTGAGAGTGCTAGGGCATTTTTTTGAGGCACTAACCAGCCTGTTTTAGCGTGATCAATCAGTTCGGGAATACCCGAAATATCGGTCGACAAACAGGCCAGACGCTGACTTTGTGCCTCCATCAATACATTGGGCAAGCCATCGCGGTCTCCGTCATCGGAAATTCGACTCGGCAATACGAACAGGTCAGCCTGTCGATACGAAACTAACACTTCGGTTTGCGGCAAAGCACCAAGCCAGCTGATGCGACCTTCGAGGCCAAGTTCCCTGGCCTGTGTTTTAAGATCGTCGAGCAGTTCACCGCCGCCGATATGTCTAAAATGCCAGTGCAAATCTCTCGGTAGATCGGCTAATGCATCGAGCAGAAAGTCGTAGCCTTTCTTATTCACCGCCCTTCCAACTGAGACGAGTTGTACCGGATCCTGCGAGTCGCTTCCGTCACGATCAGAATGAACCTCCTGATTTTCTGCAAAACGCTGGAAATCGAGGCCGTGGTATAGCAGGCTGACTTTATCGGCATCTTCTGCGAGAGCACTAAGGTGTTCGCTATTGGCCGAGGTACAGGTCACCACCCATTCACAGCTATTAATTTTTTCGCACTTTTCCCAATCCTCGATGGTCCAGATATCCTTGGCGTGGGCAGAAATACTCCAGGGCTTCTGGTTTATCATGCTGGCATAGTAAGTCACCGAGGCGGGTGTATGCATGAAGTGCGAATAATAATGTGTCACTGACGACGGCATGTCATTCGCCAGCACCAGCGCCTGGGCAAAACGACGTATGCGGTTCGCCGTGAAATCACGCTTTAAGTCTTTTACAAAACATTTGAATGCTAATCGATAACCCGCTCGATTGCGTACCTGCCACCAGGCGCGCAATACACGAGGAATATCGTCCTTCACATATTCGGGCAGATAAACCACTGGCGCCTCGATTTCCGCATGAATCGGATGGCTAGCAGGATCGGTAGGATGACGCAGGGAAAACAGACATAGCTTAAAGCCCCGCAATTCAAGCGCTCGAATTTCCTGGGCGATAAACGTCTCGGATAGCCTTGGGTACCCTTTTAATATTATGGCAACTGTGGGTAGCATGAATCTGGGAAACTGTATTTGATTAATAATGTCCAATGGGCGATAGTACACTGGCGTCGACTGTGGCGCTATCCGATGGCCAGCGGATAATAACTCCATTCTGTGTCTGCCAGGCATAATAATAAGGGCTAATTTAATAAAGTAACCTGTATGGAACCTTCACTTTATCGCTACATATTAAACCATAGTAAAAAGGATCAAATCGGGCTCATCATCCTGTCGTTGATTTCGTTGCCGGTGGTTTATATCACGCTGGAATTACCCAAAAGAATCATCAACATGCTCGAGGGCAAGGATATACCCGAGATAATCCTGGGCTGGGCCGTAGAGCCAGTGGGTTATCTGATATTTCTCAGCCTGGCTTTTCTTTCCGCTGTCCTGTTAAACGGCGGTATCAAATATATAATCAATGTTTATCGCGGCGCATTGGGTGAGCGCCTGTTAAGGCGATTCCGCTACGAACTTTTTGAACGCATTTTGCGTTTCCCAATACCTCATTTTAAGCGTGTTTCGCAGGGCGAACTAATCCCGATGATCACCGCCGAGACCGAGCCACTGGCAGAGTTCATCGGCGAGTCTTACACCCTGCCGGTATTTCAGGGTGGCGTTCTATTCACTTATTTATTCTTCATCTTCCAACAGGATATGTTCCTGGGCCTGGCAGCAATATCACTCTATCCTTTCCAGCTATACGTTATTCCAAAATTACAGAAACGAGTAAACCAACTCGCCAAGGAACGCGTCGCCATGGTGCGCAGCCTGTCCGGGCGCATCGGTGAAACCGTCTCTGGTATTAACGAAGTCCACACTAACGACACCAGCCTGTTCGAACGTGCGCAAATCAGTCATCGGCTGGGGATTATTTATAAGATTCGTTTTGCGATTTATCGACGCAAGTTTTTTATTAAATTCCTCAACAATTTTATTGCGCAGTTAACCCCTTTTTTCTTTTATTCGGTCGGAGGTTATTTCGTTCTGCGTGGCGACCTGTCAATCGGTTCGATGGTCGCGGTGCTGGTGGCTTACAAAGACCTTGCCGGACCCTGGAAAGAATTGCTGCGTTATTATCAACGCAAGGAAGACATCAAGGTCAAGTACACCCAGGTCATCGAACAGTTCAGCCCGGCTAATTTAATGGAGCCTACCCTAATCGATCTTGAGTCTGACGCTCGGAATTTACCCGAGGGTGACTTTCTCGCCACCAATATTAGTTACACAGAAGATGACCTCTATTTCAGTGTCGAAAACGCCAGCTTCAAGCTCGTGCTCAACCAACATACTGCTGCCGTCGGTTTAAGCAATAGCGGTAAGGATGAACTCGCCCGTTTACTGTCAAGAATAGTCAGTCCAAGCTCAGGAACCTTAGCCATTGGTTC
The DNA here is from genome assembly GCA_030595795.1 of Gammaproteobacteria bacterium. GTDB lineage: Bacteria > Pseudomonadota > Gammaproteobacteria. Next base: position 16,165 of record JAUVCH010000011.1, on the reverse strand, counting down.
GAGTAATATGGCAGAAATGCCCGAGTCCCTGGTCGGTCGGAGAATTGCTTACGTGGGTCAGAACACTTATCTATTTACCGGCACAGTACTCGACAATCTGTTGTATCCGTTAAAAAATCGTCCCCATGCTGGCGAGTCAACCGAGTCAACCGAGCTTACAGAAGCACGACAACTCGCAACCGATGCCGGCAATACTCCCCACAGTATTGACGATAACTGGGTCGATCTGACTCAGATAGGCATTACCGATGATGCTCAACTCAACGAGCATATCCATGAGATATTATCCATAGTTGAACTAGACGAAGAAATATACCAGTTCGGGCTGCTGTCTCGAATAGAAGAATCACAAAACTCTGGTTTAAGTCAGGGCATCATGAAAGCACGCAGGCAGTTGCGAGACCAGCTCACGCAACCAGAGTATGCCCGTCTGGTCGAACCGTTTGATCAGGAAAAATACAATACCAATCTAACCGTTAGCGAAAACCTGCTATTTGGCAACATCTATGATGATAATCTTGATGGCGAGAATCTGGCAGGTATTCCCTATATCAGAAAAATTCTCGATGAAACCGGACTGACTCCAGCATTGGTTTCGGCGGGTAGGCAGGTGGCCGAAATCATGCTGGATTTATTTTCTGACGTTGAACCAGACAGCGAATTATTCCAACAATTTAGCTTCATCAGCGCCGAAGACCTGCCAGAGTTTCATCAACTACTAGTACGTATTCGAGATCAGGAACTGTCGGAGATAAGCGAGGATGATCAGATTAAATTGCTATCTCAGTCGTTTAAATTAATTACCGCCCGCCATCGCCTGGGACTCATCACCGAAGACATTCAGTTAAACATACTCGCTGCCCGCAAGCGTATTCGAGACGAGCCTGGCAAATACGATTTGGGGATAGAATTTTTCGACGAGTCTCGATACGACCAACGCAGCTCGGTTCAGGATAATATTCTATTTGGCAAACTCGCCTACGGCCAGGCGAATGCCCAGGTCAAAATTAACAATTTAATCGGCGATATCATCCGCGAGTTAGACTTGCACAGGCATATTATCGACGCGGGGCTCTCATACCAGGTAGGGGTTGGTGGCGCCCGTTTATCTGCCGTGCAACGCCAGAAACTTGGTCTGGCTCGCTGCCTGATCAAGCAGCCAGATTTTCTCATCGTCAACGAAGCCACCTCAGGCCTGGATACACCAGCCGAACGCCGATTGATTAAAAGAGTTCGTGAGAAAATGCCGTTAAATGGAATTTTCTGGGTATTAGCCCGCGCGCAGCTAGCTGAAAATTTTGACCATGTCATGGTCATGGAGCGCGGCAAGTTGACTGTGAATGGTGTATTTAAGGAACTGGCAATTTCTAATAAGTCGTTGCAGCAATTATTAGAAAGTGATTGATTGGTTGTTCTTGAAATTTAAAATGTCCGGCTGTCTTGCGAGACGAGGTCAAAAGAGGTTCTATTTTGTCTAGCTCGGGTACCATCGGAGTTGTGGGCGAAACTGTGCCTTTCATGTCGATAAGCTCTTAGTTGATTGCCATGTTAGGGCTTTTTGACTATGATGTACGGCAATACCGTACATTTAATGAGAATAAAAAATGGACACTATAAGTGTAAATAGATTTAGAGACAATTTGAAAAGCTTTGTAGAACAAGTAGTTAGCCAACACATACCAATAAAAGTGACTCGCCGTACCGGCGAAGATTTTATTGTGGTAAGCGCCGATGATTGGGAGCGTGAACAAGAAACATTGCATGTTTTACAAAACAGTAGTCTGATGAAGCAAATTGCCGCGTCTAGCGACTCCCACGCAAAAAACAAAGGATACCAGCCAACAACTGGGGAGCTAGATGAGATCACTGGTATTTGAAAGTAATACATGGATTGCTTATGAAGAACTCAGGTTGAAAGATAAAAAGCTGCATAAGTCTCTTTGCCGAGTACTGAAAGAATTGCTCCGCGATGATCCATGCAGCGGGACAGGTAAGCCTGAATCATTGAAACATAACCTTTCTGGTTTGTGGTCCCGACGCATTAGTCAAAAAGATCGCGTGATATATAAACATGATAATGAATATATATATATTTTTGCGATAGGTGGGCACTATGATCAATTTTGAGAGTTCTGATGCCCGGCATGTGCTGTGCGAAGCCGCAAACGAAGCATCCGAGTGAGCGTAGTGAACGATACCATAGTCACTTGCTTGTTAGCCGATTCGTTCATGTTCGATACCTGTGGATTTTAATGTGCTGAATATGATTTCGGTGATTCTTTTATAGTTTGTGGTTTTAAACCACTCTCTTGCTCTACCGACTTTCGAGAATTCAGCTTTGATCTCTGACAATACAAGTTTTTCAATCTGGTCTAAATACTTAACATCAATGATTACTATTGGGATGAATTCAACTTCATTATCAAAGTTACCATAGTAGCCTCTACTTCTAGATTTAAAACTATCTTTAGCAATACCAACTTTTGTATGTTGATCGTTAACCAATGTTTTATAATTTTTGGGCCTATAAATCGATTTTAATTCTGATGTGGTTGGATAAGCGATATATATGCCGGTTTGATTAAACACTGTTTCACCCATGCCATTTCCTTTCTTTTTCGGCTAACGCCGGTTTAAAATTTGAGGCACGCTTGTGCGCCGAGTCATTTTGAAACTCTTGTTTTAAGGTTTTTTTAGTACAAAACTATATCCCTCGGCTTTTATTGTAATGTCATCTCCGCTTTGAATTTGGATTTTACATATCCCATTCTCATAGTCGATGCTGTTAACAGACCCAGATTCACCCCAAGGGGAAGTGTGAGGTACGTTTAATTCAGATACCTGCAAGAATTTTAGCAGATGTGGTTGTGCAGATTTACCTTTTTCGCTAAAGACAGAAAAATGAAACTCAACAACTCCTTTTGACCACTTAATCACGATGGAGTCTAGAAGCCCATCATGTAGTGGTAGATTTTTAATTTCTTCCATTTATCCCTTTTCCTTATAACAGCCTAAATAAATTAGAACTTCCCACATTCAAACACCGGAAACTCCAACCTATGTTTTTTCAAAAAAATCATGCATCCACCAGACCCCAAAATTTAATACTATTAAACCCCTATTAAGTCCAAAAACCTACCACGTACATCAAATTATTGCCATTCCCATACTTCTGCTATTAGTTTGTCGTAAAGTCATTCCCGCCTAAAATAAATATGCGTAGTCAGCCAACGGTCATTAATCTCTCGCTTCAAACCACCCCAAAATCGTTTGATATCTACCCGTAATGGCGGCTGCACGGGATTTAATCTTGCATTTTTCGCCAGGGTTTTTAGCGTTTTACGGGTAAAACAATTGACATGTTCAAGCGGATGGATGGCATTCAGATTTTCACTCCAACCATGACTTCTAAGCTGCGATTCAACTTTTCTGCCATCGGGTACCCGCAGGTAAATTATCCCACCGGTTTTAAGCTGGTCTCGCAATTCACACAGTGTTTGCAAGGGATGATCAAGATGTTCGAACACTTGATTGGCGTAGATAAAGTCAAAATTAGAGCCTCCATCTGGCAATGACTGGATAGTATTCACACCCAGGCTACGAGCGTGCTCGACTCGTTCGGGTGATACTTCCAGGCCACTAACCTGATAGCCAAACGCGCTCGCCATTCGGCTCCAGTATCCCCAGCCCATACCATACTCGAGAATCTTTAGTTGATGCGACGGCTGTCGAAATAGCTGAGATATATTTTCTAGCTGTCCAGCATATTGTCTAAATAACCTTGCATTTGCCTGTTGTTTCTTGTGCAGGCTTTTTTCATTATCGACCCATTTGCCATAAAGCGCTGACATACCCTCATCGTTGAGCGTATTCACCTGGAACAAAAAACCACAGCTGGGACATTTTTTAATTTGAAATTTATAGTCTTCGAGAAACGCAAGATCGGCTCTCTGACCATAAAAATCAACCATGAATTTTTTCAGACTTTGATTATGAAAGGGTAACTGGTAAACGAGATCGCTCGCCTGTGATTCGCAAACAGGACAGGATTTCCTCGCCTCTAATTTTATTGTCATGTTATAAATCAGGTTTATTTATAGGGATCAGCAGCATCGCGCAAGCCGTCACCAAAGAAATTAAACGCGAGTATAACCAACACCACCGGAACCACTGGGTATAGCAGCCATGGATAGAGGGCAACAACATTTATATTTTGCGCCTCGTTAAGCAAAACCCCCCAACTGGTAATCGGCGGTCGTAGGCCAAGGCCGAGGAAACTCAATGCCGTTTCACCGAGTATCATCGCTGGGATCGATAAGGTCGCCGATGCGATTAAGTGACTCATAAAACCAGGTAATAAATGTCGACCGATAATACGACTTGGCTTCGCACCCATAAGTTCGGCAGCAGTACAGAAATCTTCTTCGCGCAATGCTAAAAGTTTCGAACGCACTGCCCGCGCCAACCCGGTCCAGTCGAGTAGCGCAAGAATTACTGTGATGCCAAAGAAGATGAGTATCGGGCTCCAGTTCACCGGCAATACAGCAGATAGCGCCATCCATAAGGGTAGCTCAGGGAAGGAGCGTATCACTTCGATGACACGTTGCACGGTGACATCAACCCAACCGCCGTAATATCCAGCCAGCCCGCCGATGACAATGCCAAATAGAAAACTGATGGTAATGCCAACCAGCCCGATAGTTAATGATATTCGTGCGCCGTAGGTTATTCTTGAAAATACATCCCGACCCAGTCTATCCGTCCCTAATAAAAAGAAACTACCGGCTTCCGGTGGGCAGACCAGATGAAAATCAGCTTTAAACAAACCCCAGAACTCATAGCTATCGCCCTGGCAAAAAAATCGTAACGGCTGCACATCGGCTTTGTTTACCGGGTAATTGCGTTTCAGTATTTCCATATCGAGTTCATAGCCACGACCGTAAACAAACGGACCGATAAACTCTCCCTCATGAAACAAATGCACCGACTGCGGTGGAGAGTAAATATAATCGGAGTTGCGTGTATGTAAATTATAAGGCGCGATGATTTCACTAAACAATACGGTGGCATAGTTAATCGCCAGGATAATGCCACAAATAAGCGCCAGCCGATGACGTTTTAACTTCCACCACATCAACGTCCACTGCGATGCCAGATAGTATTTTTCCTGCTCGGGCGTGAGTGATTCTATTGAACCTGGGTCGAAGGGTTCGCTGGAGACAAAATGTTCGATTCTTGCCTGTTGGTTCATTTGTCCATATCTCCCTGCAGGCGTATGCGAGGATCGAGGATCGCCAGCGCGATATCCGACACCAGCACACCAAATACGGTTAACACCGCGAGAAACATCAGAAACGAACCCGCCAGATACATATCCTGGCTTTGCAGCGCCGCGAGCAATATCGGTCCGGTAGTCGGTAGCGACATGACCACTGCAACAATTTCAGCACCGGAAATAACAGTGGGTAGCAGGTTACCTATGTCGGCAATAAAAAAATTGAGTGAGACGCGTAAGGGATACTTGATCAAAAGTTTGCCTGGTGGTAAGCCCTTGGCGCGACCAGTGACCACGTATTGTTTTTGCAATTCGTCTAGTAGATTGGCCCGTAGTCGTCGAATCATACCGGCGGTGCCCGATGTACCAATGACCACGACTGGAATCCATAAATGTTCGAGCACCGAAATCATTTTATCCATGCTCCAGGGGGCATCGATATATTCAGCAGCCATCAGACCACCAATAGATGTCCCGAAGTAGACATTGGCGAAATAAAGCATCACCAAAGCAAGTAAAAAATTAGGTGTTGCCAGGCCGATAAAACCGAGAAATGACAAGCCATAATCGCCCCAGCTATATTGGTGGGTTGCCGAGTAGATACCAATCGGGAATGCAATCACCCAGGTAAACAGAATCGTTACTACTGAAATTAAAACAGTGAGAAATAATCGATCACCGACTACCTCGGTTACCGGCAAGCTGTACTCAAACGAATAACCGAAGTCGCCCTGTAACATGCCGCCCAGCCAGGCCAGATATTGCTCATACAGTGGACGGTCGAGTCCATACTCTTCCCGTAAGAATGCAATCTTCTGTTCATCGACAGACTCGCCCTGACTTTCGAGTTCAGCGATATAACTTTCGAGGTAATCGCCAGGCGGTAATTGAATGATGACAAATACCAGCATACTGATTACCAGCAAGGTGGGTATCATGCCCAACAGGCGACGCAGTATATAGGCCAGCACTATCGTCGCTCCTCGTCAAACCAGAAACTATCCGGCCGGTAAATGCCAAAGTAGGCGCCGGGGTCAAAATTATAAAACCCGGATTCTGGCACATTGTTTAAATATCGATTGACCACGACCGGGTGTTGCACCGAGTTGATGACACCAATCGTAAAAACCTGTTCGCTGTTAATTCTGAGCATTTTATGCCATATTTTCGCGCGACCCTGTCGATCCGAAGTACGCCGCCACAAATCGTTAAGCGCCATGAGCTCGACGACCTGGTCATCGTCCGGTTTTTCACCCGACTGACCACTAGACTCGTAATACTGACCCCATTTTGGCCACTGATACTGATACTTTCTAGTCGGTGCGAGTTCAAGTGGGTTCGAATCGGCAGTCGGTATACCATTCTCCAGACCCGACCAGACCGACATCACCGCATCACCGGAAAAAATACGATTACGAAATACTTCGCGGGTCGATGGTATGCTGTAAAGCTTCACCCCTGCCTGCAGCCAGCTATCGTGAATTAATTCCAGCACATCGGTTTGTTCGGTGCTTTCGCCGGCGGTCTGGATCATGATTTCTAGCGGCCTACCATCAGCCAGCAAGCGAACACCACGGCTATCGCGCTCAGTCAGTCCGATCTCATCGAGTAGCGCATTAGCTTTAGCTATATCAAAATCTGCCCAGGCGTTCTGATATTCAGGTTTGAATAATGGGCTCGCAGCTATCACAGTATTACTGCTCTCTTTAACGAGGCCAAAATAAACCACCTGATTAACTTCGTGCCGGTCGATCGCTAAAGACAGTGCACGCCGAAAGTGAACATCTCGCAACAGGTTTCGCATGGCTTCATCGCGAGTATTCAAATTCGGTAGTAACGCTACGTGCGATCCCTTGGCTGTTCGCCATAAACGCACTTTGAAATTATTGCGCTGTTCAGACTGTTTCAGAAAAGTATAATTATCCATACGCAGGTAGCGCGCTTGCAAATCAGACTCACCGGCACCGGTCTTCGCGGGTACTAGTTTGCTTGAGACTATGTTGATTGCAATGCTGTCGATATAGGGTAACTGTCGACCGTTGGAGTCGACACGGTGATAATAGACATTGCGTTTAAATATAAATCGCTCGGATGGCGGATAGGTACTGTTAACCCAGGGCTGCAGGGTTGGCAACTCTGGATTTGTCGCCTTATAGGGTCGATCTCGATCGAAATGCACAGCCATCCAGTTTCGTGCGCTAAACGTTTCGATCAATTGGGTGAGAGCTTCGTCGGTTTGATAACGTTGATGAAACTGTCGTAAGTAATGAGCGGGCTTGTAGATGTACAATGGACTCGGGGCAGCCAGAGCTGGCAGGAAAAACGGATTAGGTTTCGACCAGCTATAACGCACCGTGTAATCATCCAGAAACTCCACCACCGGTGCCTCACCTTCGATGAGTAAGGCTTTTGGAATACCTGTTTTCGAAAGCCCTGGATGATTAGCAACATCCTCCCAGTAATAGCGAAAGTCTTCGCTAGTAAAAGGTTGACCATCGGACCAACGATGGCCCTTGCGCAAGTTTAACGTAAATATTCGACCTTCAACGACTTCAAAACTCCGCAGAATATCGGCTTCCAGTTCGAATTCGCTGTCATAACCAACCAGGCGCGCGTAGCCGTATATCACCATTTGACGGATGTCCTTCTGTTTACCCATTAACAGGCGCAACTGCCCGCCGTGAATCCCCGACCTAAATTCACCACCAAAATTTACCACTAGTGGTTGAAGCGGTATACGTTGCTGCACCGGTGCCATTTCGTCCGCATCAACGCGCGACTGTAATTCAGGTGTTTCGATGCCAGTCAGACCAGCAATAGCCTGGGTTGCAAGGCCAAAAACCATGATAACCAGCAGTGTTTGAAAACTCTTCACGCGGCCAGATCCGATGCATTGCAATTCGCCGCCGCGCGCACAAAATGGCCATCACCCAACGACAGGAAAGCCATCGGCGTATTACCGTCGATGGTAAACGGCGCTGACCATAGTGATGGTTCTGAAGCAGCACCGTCGGTAATAGCGTCAAAATCCAGCGGCTGATTGAGTTCCGGGTGCGGTACTGCCGACAACAATGCACGGGTATACGGATGAATCGGGTTAGCAAATAAAATTTCGCGCGGGGCCATTTCGACGATTCGACCGCAACACATCACTGCAATTCGGTCGGCGATATAATTAATCACCGCCAGGTTATGCGAGATAAAGATATAGGTCAGTCCTAGCTCCTGTTGTAAATCCTTCAGCAAGTTCAGCACCTGCGCCTGTATAGAAACGTCGAGCGCGGACACTGGTTCATCGCAAATTAACAAGTCGGGCCGCAAGGCTAATGCCCTGGCAATACCAATGCGCTGACGCTGACCACCCGAAAAACTATGCGGATATCGATTCAGGAATCGTGGGTCGAGCCCAACCATGCGCATCAGTTCGGTGGTGGTCTCCCGCTGGACTTGCTGGTCGCCCGTTTTATGCACGATGAGCGGTTCACGCAGGATGTCAAAAATAGTCATGCGCGGACTCAATGCGCTGAAGGGATCCTGGAATATAAACTGCATTTTCTGGCGAAACGCCATTAGCTCTTCGCCATTTAGAGCGCGTACGTCGATTAGCTGACCGCGATTGTTATACTCGATTTTACCGGTGTCTGGCTTTACCGCCCGCATGATGATTTTACTCAGCGTGGTTTTACCACAGCCGCTTTCACCCACCAGACCAAAGCATTCGCCCTGTTGTACCTCGAAAGAAACATTATCTACGGCGAGCATCTGTGACGATTTTGCGCTAAGCCAGTTACCACTGCGCAGGCTATAGCTCTTGCTTAAATCTTCCACACGAAGATGCGGCAATTGTCGCGACTCCTTCGACCAGGGCTTCTTATCCAGCCCGATAGTGCCGGTTACCAACTCGATCTCGCGCACCGGCACCAGTCGTTCACCCTCGGCCATATCAAAACGCGGGACTGCATTCATCAAGGCTTTCAGATATGGATGTTCGGGCTGGTTGAATAAGGTTTTCAAAGGCCCACTTTCCACAATTTTGCCGTGATACATGACCACCACTTCGTCGGCCATATTCGCAACAACACCCAGATCGTGGGTAATCAATAATAGCGCCATACCCAGCTCGTTTTGCAGCTCCCGAATCAGTTTGAGGATACGTGCTTGAATGGTGACATCGAGCGCGGTGGTGGGCTCGTCAGCAATTAGCAGGGTTGGATGGCAAATCATCGCCATTGCAATCATTGCGCGCTGTCGTAGACCGCCAGAAAGTTCGAAGGGATACATGCGTAGCGCCCGTACGGGGTCGGGAAAGCCGACGTGGCGCAGCATTTCTTCGGTGAGTTTTATGCCCTCCTTAAAACTCGCGTCTCGATGCAAAAACAACGCTTCGCTGATTTGATCGCCTATCGTATGCACCGGTGACAACGAGGTCATCGGTTCCTGAAAAATAATTGAAATGCTACTGCCACGAATCTGCCGCATCGATTCACTTTCGGGTTCGAGTGCAGCGATATCAACAGTTTTACCGTGCTCGGACGGGTCGGTATATAAAATCTGCCCGGCGGTAATTTCTGCAGCTCGCGGTAAAATACCCATCACCGCCTGAGCAGTTACCGATTTTCCCGAACCCGACTCACCCACCAACGCAACCGTTTCGCCCGGACAAACTGAGAACGAGACATCTCTTACCGCCGGAACCGGATTACCGTGTAGACGAAAATCGACTGCGAGATTTTCAATCGACAACAACACGGGCTGTTGGTTGATTGTGCTGATTGTTAGACCCTCTTCATTAAGTGCTTTATAGTTATTGAATAGATTCTACAATGGATCGATTAGTCTGGTAGCGTTTTTTTTGAAATAGCACTAATGCGAGTCTATGTCGTAAATATCCGAATATTTTGATAAATTCGTATAAATTGGATCATTCAACCCCAAATTTAGGCATAACTCGCCATAATATCTTGAATAATGAGAAGCCTCATGCGACGCTTTGCGGCTTGAGTAAAAAAGCCACCGATACCGTGGCTGGGAGAATAGGTCGTTGGATCTGGTAGAAGAAACCGATTTACTGCGAAAAATTCCGATGTTTGCCAAACTCGACGCATCGAAATTGAAGCTGCTAGCTTTTACCAGTGAAAAAGTACATTACACCGATAGCGATATCGTTTTCCACGAAGGCGACATCGCCGACTACGCCTATGTCATCATGGAGGGCAAGGTCGATATCATGCTCGAATCTGATTTCGAATCGGTAGTCGCTGCGACTCTGTATGTCAATCAATTATTCGGAGAGATGGCGATTCTCAATAACGTGCCACGTAACTCGACTCTCAAGGCTCATGGCGAAGTCCATGTCATGAAAATTTCTGCAGATATGTTTTTAAAATTGATCTGTGAAAACTCCGACATGGCACTCGATGTTATGAGCCAGTTGAGCAATAAACTAGCCAAATCTCATCTCAGAGTGCAGGAATTACAACAACAATTGAGCGAAATCGAGCACAAAGCATAATGCTCGAAAGCTCTAACAAAGCCGAAAATACCGACCTGACCAGTTTCCAGGCGCTGTGGCAGAGAAATTTACTCAAGGCTGCGGCAGATAATAGTGCGCCGGTTCATCAACAACTGGTCGATGCTTACGCAGAACCTCAACGCCTTTATCATACGCTTCCCCACATTCAGCATTGTCTGACAATGTTCGAAGAAGTTCATAAACTATTAAATCATGCCGATTCGGTAGCCCTGGCTATCTGGTTTCACGATGCTGTTTATGTTCCCGGCGCCAGCGATAATGAACAACGCAGTGCTGACTGGTTCATGGCACTGACAAAAGATAGGTTCGAAAACAATCTACGCGATAGCGTGTATGCGCTAATCATGGCTACTTTACATGGCGGTTGTAATATTACCGATCACGATGCAAGGTTCATGGTCGATATTGACCTCTCAAGCTTTGGCATGCCCTGGCCGATTTTTAGCCATGACAGCGAAAAGGTACGCGGAGAATTCCCCGGATTAACCGACGCAGATTTTTATCCAAAGCAATGTGCATTTGGCGAACGCCTGCTACAAAACCCAAGATTTTTCCAGAGTAATTACTTTTACCAGCATTACGAGGCTCAGGCGCGGAATAACCTCCACAACTATTTCGACTTCATTAATAAAAAACTCGAAAATAGTTAACGACTTCAGTCATCGTCGATGGTGAAAATTCGCACCGGACGTTTGAGTCCGCGCAGCTTGGCATCGCCTAAATCCTTAAAATGATAAGTATCCGCTGTGACTAATGAACGGGTGCTTTCCGATACAATTATCCGAGTATCGTAATCTTTATTTAGCTGTTCTAGTCTGGCGGTGAGATTCACATTATCACCGTGAACGGTATAAGCGACACGATCCCCAGACCCCACCAGGCCACCGACTACGGGACCAGTATTAATACCGATCCTGGTATTGAAAGCTACGCCTGGCCCAAATTCAACGCCATCGAGTCGCTTCTGAATCTCCAGTGCTGCCCTGACCGCATTGCTAGCATGATCAGGATGTGGTTTCGGCGCATTAAAGGTGGCCAGAATAGCATCGCCCTGAAATTGATTGATAACGCCACCAAATTCCTCGATGGGCTGGGCAACCAGTGTAAAGTATTCGTTGAGTGCTTTAATCAGTTGCTCAGGAGAAAGTTTTTCACTAATCGAAGTAAACCCTTCAATGTCGGTAAACAATATTGTGGTCTCCTTCACCTCACCCTTGCCCGTAGTAGCACCCTCTTCCGAATGGATCACCTGTTTGGCCACTTCTTCCGGAACAAAGCGTGATAAATCGCGCGCAGCACTACCTTCGATAACCGATTCGAAGAGTAGACGCCGAGCACGATGCAAGGCTAGCGCAAGTACCCCGGTCACCATCAAAATCGAAACTATCTTGTCAAATTCAGCCCCTATGAGCACACTATTCGAGGTCATATATTCGACATAATTTCGCGTAATCATCGAATTGTTGGGGTCACTCGTGAAGACGTAAATTACCATTAAGGCCCAACCAGTAGCGGCGCTCAGGCCAGTCGCGACAACAAATCTGGGATCAAAATGAAGCGTGCGAATCGCGATAAAAATAAACACGTACAGTAGCGTAGGAACTTTCAAATAAAACGAAGGTGGCTGTTCATACTGTAGATGGAAGCTCCAGATCAGCCCCATTAGCAAACTCATATCAACTACGGCTGATAAATACAGCATCCAGTCGGGTAGCTGGCGTCGCACAGACAACCATAGACGCAAGATACTAAACAGCAGATAAGCACTCAATACCCAGGGCACCGGTGCAAAAGACACCTCCTCACTAAAGGTCTTGGGCGATACGATATAAAGCAGCCCGAAGATAGTCACGATCAGCAACTGGATAATGCTAATGAGTATTTCGCTGCGTTCCTGCTGATCGCGGATCGCATTTTTAAGGCGCTCTGGTAAAACGCTGGTCAGGTTTTTATTATCAGGCATAAGTCATCTATATTTCAGAATTTGAATCCTGTCAAACCTCAGCCAGTTAATAATTTTCATTGCTAAATACCGTAAAGCTGAATCTCAACCGTGCGTTAATGCCAAATAAAGTGTAGTCTGCTGCTGTTATAGAAAACGAGAATAATAAAAGCATGGCAGAACGTCTGGATCATGCACGAATTCTTATATACAGCCACGATTCTTTTGGTTTGGGCCACCTTCGTCGCTGTCGTGCCATCGCTCATTCGCTGGTGGCACAATATAAGGGCGTGTCTGTTTTAATTCTTTCAGGCTCGCCTATTATAGGCAGCTTTGACTTCCGTGCGCGAGTCGATTTTGTTCGAATTCCGGGTGTCATCAAGTTAAAAGATGGCGAATATACCTCGTTAGGCTTGCATATCGATCTCGAACAAACCATGTCCATGCGCGAATCTATCATCTACCACACCGCAGCCAGCTTCAAACCCGATATATTTCTGGTCGACAAAGAGCCGACTGGACTCAGGGGTGAGGTGGTCAGCACGCTGGAAATGTTACGCGAACGCGGAACGCTTAATATACTGGGTTTGCGCGATATCATGGACGAAGCTTCGGCCCTGAAATCGGAGTGGATACGCAAGCAGGTACCACCAGTTCTGGAATCCTTATATCACCACATCTGGGTCTATGGTTTAGCACAGATGGGTAATCCAGTGGCATCAATAGGCCTGTCTGACTCTGTGATGCAAAAAATGACCTATACCGGCTACCTGCACCGTGATTTACCGAGTGATCGCAACTGGCTTGCCCCGGTAGATATCGAGAAACCTTACATTCTGGTCACTGCCGGTGGTGGCGGAGATGGCGAAGAACTCATCGACTGGGTTATTCAGGCCTATGAATCCGATAACTCGATAGAATATCGTGCAATCATCGTCACCGGGCCATTCATGCCAGCGGAGCAGCAGCTGTCGTTTCATAATCGATGCGCGGCTATTGCTCAACTAGAAATGATAGAGTTTGATAATCATATCGAATTGCTCATGGAGGACGCAGTCGGCATGGTAGCAATGGGAGGCTATAACACTTTTTGCGAAATTCTGTCGTTTGATAAGCGAGCTCTTATCGTGCCGCGTTCGGTGCCCCGGCGCGAACAGTTAATTCGGGCACAACGCGCTTCAAAACTGGGGTTGGTCACTATGCTAGAAGACGATCAGGCTAAAGACCCAGCTATCATGGCGGAAGCCTTACGCAAGTTACCTCGACAACCCCTGCCCTCAACGAATACTGTGGCAGGTTTGCTCGACGGTCATACCTGTATCGCAAAACTGGTTCGACAACATCTGGATGGTGAAACCGATTAGTTATCGGAAAAGCTAAACCTGAAAATAGTCGCGATACCAGTCAGCAAAACGTTGCAAGCCTTCTTCGATCGACACCTGCGGGGCATAACCTAGATCGCGTTGCAGCTCGCTGACATCTGCGTAGGTATGCTCGACATCTCCCGGCTGCAATGGCAACAACACTTTTTCGGTAGTTTTACCGAATGCCTGTTCCATTAATTCGATATATCGTAACAGTTCAACCGGTTTACTATTGCCAATATTGTATACCCGCCATGGTGCCCGGCTGCTTGATGGATCGGGAGCTAGCCCACTCCATTCACGATTACCGCTCGGAATGTTATCGAGGCAGAGAATGGTGCCAGCAACAATATCGTCGATATAGGTAAAATCGCGTCGATGCTTACCGTGATTAAACACCTTGATAGGTTCACCTGACAGAATCGCTTGTGCAAACAGAAATGGTGACATATCGGGTCGTCCCCAGGGACCATAGACGGTAAAGTACCTAAGCCCGGTAGTAGGCATTTGATAGAGGTGGCTATAACTATGCGCCATTAATTCATTTGATTTTTTGGTTGCGGCATACAACGATATCGGATGATCTACATTGTCCAGAGTGCTAAATGGCATACTCTCGTTAGCGCCATAAACCGAACTCGACGATGCGTACACGAAATGCTCGATACTCGCCTGACGTGCCGCTTCGAGCAGGTTCAAAAAACCAACCAGATTACTATCGACATAGGCATGTGGGTTTTCCAGTGAATAACGCACACCGGCCTGAGCCGCCAGATGAACAATGCGCTGGAAACTGTGGCCGGTAAATAACTCATCGATACTACTGCGATCGGCAATGTCGAGATTAACGAATTTAAAATTGCTCAGCCCTTTTAAATTATCGAGCCGTGCCTTCTTCAGGCCAACATCATAATAGTCGTTAAGATTATCAATACCGACCACTTCGTCGCCGCGCTCGCATAGAGTCCGGGCGACAAAATGGCCGATAAAACCCGCGACACCAGTTACCAGTACTTTCATATTTGACTCCACATTTTAAGAATACTATTAACCCGGCACCAATATCAGGATACCTTCAGCCATCGTGTGCTTGTCTACGGCAAGACATCGGGGGTAGACCATCTTAGACCAGGAAATCGACTGAAATCCCGATCTGTCGTTATCCACTTACTGCCGGTTTCTATTGCTAGCGCAGCAAAATAGGCATCTGGAATCAGATTACCTTTGGCATTTGCCTTTTCACATAATTGAGTAAATACATTCCAATGTCTATCTTGCGGAGAAACAATGACACAGTTTTCCCGCTCTCTTATTTGACTGACAAAAGATATTGCATCTTCGAGTGAACTGGGTGGGCTGAATTTTTTCGGATGAGTAACAATACTCAAAAAGCCACTGAATACCAGTTCCGACATGGCGAAAGCCTCATCAGAGTTGACCAGCTTTTCAAGCCATTGCAAACACTGTATATGATGAGGAGAATCTTCACGGTGCGCATAAACCAGAATGTTGACATCAGGGAGAAGCATAACAGGCCTTTTAACTATCCATCAAATCCTGTAATGATGAGGAATCATCCAGATCAACACCCGCATGTGTACCCTTGCCATTCACCGTTTTCAACTTGACTGCAGGCTGTCTTTTACCGGAAGGACGCCCCATTAGCTTTTCTCTCAAAGCATCCTCAACAACTGAGGTAAAAGTCGTCCCGTGTGAAAGAGCATATTTTTTTGTCTTTTCCAGGAGTCGGTCATCTAGTCGTATGGTTGTTCTCATGCATCACCTCAATCTTTTACCTGCATCAATATGTCTATTTTAGCATATGAGAAATAATGTTTCCCATCAAGATAGTGTTGAAGAGGTGCAACCCTGGTTCTAATCTGCCTATAAGTCAATACACTATTATTTGGTTTCAATCCACACGCCCGTGAAGGGCGCGACACGCTGCATACCCTGCGACCACTATCTACGCGTTGTTTCAATCCACACGCCCGTGAAGGGCGCGACCAGTTAAATTATCAACCTGGTTGGTCACCTTCGCAGGTTTCAAT
>JAUVCH010000057.1 GCA_030595795.1 Gammaproteobacteria bacterium | reverse complement strand
ATCATTCCCCTGATTAAAAACATGCAACATCTGTCTGGCCCTCGTCTGCTACATATCGTGACTCAAAAAGGTAAAGGCTATGCACCGGCAGAAGCAGACGCCTGCAAATTCCACGGGGTGGGGCCCTATGACGCACAAACGGGTGAAGTCAGTTCATCAAGCAAGCCTGGCGTTCAGTCCTACACCCTGATTTTTTCTGACTGGCTGGCACAAAAAGCTGAACAAGATCCCCTGCTTCACGCCATTACCCCTGCCATGCGAGAGGGTTCCGGTCTGGTCGAGTATTCTAAAACATTTCCAGAACGCTATCACGATGTCGGCATTGCCGAACAACATTCAGTCACCGTCGCCGCTGGCATGGCACGCGATGGCTTAAAACCGGTAGTCGCGATCTATTCAACCTTTTTACAACGCGCCTACGACCAGTTCATCCACGATGTCGCTATTCAGGATCTCGATGTCACGTTTGCCGTTGATCGTGCTGGGATCGTCGGTGCCGATGGTGCGACACACACCGGTAGTTTTGACATTAGTTACGCTCGTTGTATTCCCGGCGTTATTTTGATGGCACCGGCAAACGCAAAAGATATGCACGAATTATTAAATACCGCTTATCAGTATCCCGGACCAGCGCTGGTCCGCTATCCACGGGATAACACCGATAAACCTCTACAAATCGATACCAAAAATGTCGTTGAACTGGGTAAAGGGGTCGTGGTGAGACAGGGTAGCGGAACCGCTTTGCTAGTATTTGGCACTTTGCTAGACATTGCTAGTGAAGTTGCGGAGGTATTCGATTTAACCGTGGTCAATATGCGTTTCATCAAACCCCTAGACCAGGTTTTGATCGAACAATTGGCTACGAATCACGATAATTTCGTCACTATCGAGGATGGCACAATCGTCGGGGGTGCCGGTAGTGCGGTGCTTGAGTTCCTTAGCTCCAGGCGGCTAAAAAATCCATGTCTTCGACTCGGACTCGATGATCGCTTCCCTTCGCAGGGTAATCGGCAACAGGTTTTGGCTGAATATGGGATGGACAGGGAAGGGATCGAAGCAGCTATTCAAGGCTTCATTCAATCCTGAGAGCACCCTATTCTGGTTAATTATTGGCGTCTGCTATCGTATTCACATACAATAAGTCTCGATGTGGTTTCATTTTAACCACAGGATTCCTTATTTATATCGAGTAAAGAAGTTATGTCTGATTTAGTATCTGGCACAGTTAAATGGTTTAACGACGCCAAAGGATATGGTTTTATCTCACAGGAAGGTGGAAAGGACGTATTCGTACATTTTAGTGCCATCCAGGGCGAAGGTCACAAGACTTTGCAGGAAGGCCAATCTGTTACTATGAAAGTGACCGACGGCGCTAAAGGCCCACAGGCTGAAGACGTTACCGCTGCCTGAATAGGCTGGAAAACATTCAGTTTCCGGATAGCGCTATCCGGATAATTTAATTGGGTGGTAGCTTTAAGCTACCGTCTCAGATGCCCTGATGTTGTCATTAATGTCGGGAGCTGGCACCGCGAAAATTTCAAAGAATTATCCGTCGTAACAATTTCAATCACAGTTTCTAAAGCTACCAATTTCAACTCTATCTAATTTTACATTTGACCTGAATCCACATGAAGACTATTTGCCTATCACTTTCAGCCCAGTATAATAACCGACCTTTTTACTCGGTATTTGATTGCCAGTATTTTGGCAGGCAGATATAAAAATATTTTTAGTTATTCAGGCGCGCTTAGATCCGCTATCAACATAAACCGCGCAGAGGATTTACCATGAGTCAAATAGACAATGCAGAAGCGATAATCCCGGATATCCAGGGATCGCCGGATACTCGCCAGCTCGCCATTAACCGTGTAGGAATCAAAGACATACGTCACCCGGTAATCGTCAAAGATCGTTCAGATGGTGTCCAACACACCATTGCAACTTTCAATATGTATGTGTTTCTGCCGCACCAGTTTAAGGGCACGCATATGTCGCGTTTTGTCAAAGTCCTGAATGACTACGAGAAGGAAATTACAGTTTCTTCATTTAATGAAATGCTCACCCAATTGGCCGAGCTACTGGAGGCAAATTCAGGTAATATCGAAATGCGCTTCCCTTATTTCGTTAATAAAGCAGCTCCTGTTTCTGGCGTAAAATCACTACTCGACTACGACGTAACATTGATCGGTGAAATAAACGAAGGCGTTACCAGTACCCGCATAAAGGTTCAGGTTCCGGTGACTAGCTTATGCCCCTGTTCGAAATCTATCTCTGATTACGGGGCGCACAACCAGCGCTCACATGTCACAGTTAATGCAAAAACCAAAGGTTTTATCTGGATCGAAGAGATTATCGATATCGTCGAAAAGCAGGCTTCATGCCAGCTATATGGCCTTTTAAAACGCCCCGACGAAAAATACGTCACCGAACACGCCTACGACAACCCAAAATTTGTCGAGGATATGGTTCGTGATATCGCTGGCGAATTTAACAAAGATGAACGAATTAGACAGTACATATTGGAATCGGAAAACTTCGAGTCAATTCACAATCATTCGGCTTATGCACTAATCGAGTACGATAAAGAAAATCCATAATAGGCTCACGTGATGGGCTACCAATCTTCGACAGCCTGTATAGCAATATTATTAGCAGGCCGGGCCACCAGGCCAGTCTGATTAATCGAAATAGCAAATATCGCCTCATCACGTAGAGGCAAAAATACGGCCTGGCCGAAATATGCGTCTAGAAACGGTAAATTAGCTTTCATTAATCGTTTTAGCTCCCACAGGTTTATGCCCCGTTGCCGATTCGTTAATTGAAACGCGCTCACCGGCTTACTGGTAGCTTGCTCGATATTGCGATAGCGGCCGCTAATTCGTTCGAGCTGGAAATAGCTATCCATACCAAGCAAATTTGCCCAGCCTTTCCATTTCAGAATTTTAGCTTCCAGACGCCACTCATCGCCCTGTAAATAAACCGTCTCGGGATTTTGATTATCGCCGGACTCGATATAATTTAATTTGACCTGATAATTTTGAGCCGATACTTTATCGATAGATATCAATAATATGTCACGCTCAGAAGTTAAGCGTTGGTAGGTGGTCAGGTTTGATATCACTAGCAAAAGCAAAGCGAAGCTTAAAAATACAAGGCAGGCAGGCACAGCGTAAAGGCCCGCTTTCAGGAACCGACCTTTTCTGATTCGAGTCCAGCTACGGAGCAGCAAAACCACAAATGTTATGGCTAACAGTCCGCTTATAATTCCGAGTGCGTTCATCCGTAAAAATTCTGATCCAGTTTATAGTTTAAATGGCGATCCAGCCAAACCCTGTTTCCTGGTCAGCAAGCACAGGTTCTGGTATGCCATTGAGTTGACCGAGATGCTCGGCAACCAGGTTGCGGCAATTATTATTTTCAGATATATGCGCTGCAATCAGACAGTTTAAACGTGTCTTATTGATTTGTCGTAACAGGGACATCGACTGGCTGTTAGAAAGATGTCCCAGGTCACCTCCCACTCTTTGTTTGAGGGAAAAAGGATACGGCCCCTGTTCGAGCATAACTTCGTCATAATTGAATTCCAGTAACAGTCCGTCTAGCTCATTATAAGCATCAGATATGTGGCTGGTTATATGCCCTGTATCGGTCAAAATTCCGAGCTTTTTACCATTCTTGCTATCCTTAAAAATAAACTGCACGGGCTCGCCTGCATCGTGGGGTACGGTAACTGGTAATACCTCCAGATGACCGATAGTAACCCACTGACCGCCCCGAAGGTCGTGGCAGGCAAAGTCATCATCGAAAGCACAGCGCGCCGTACCTCGGGTGCTCCAGATGGGTATATCGTAAGTTGAAGCCAGCCGGGCGACTCCGCCACTATGATCGGAATGCTCGTGCGTAACCAGTATCGCGTCGATACTATCTGGGGACAGTGATAGTCTTTCCAGTCTCAGCTTAAACTGCCGCAATGAGAACCCGCAATCGACTAGCACCATGGTTGAATCGAGCTTAACCAGCGTGGCGTTACCCTTGCTACCGCTACCTAGCGAGGCAATCTGCATTGGTTACTTGATTTTCTCGTAAATTATAGTCAGGAACTCGAGCGCTTCGGCAGATTCGTCGAAATCACCATCGAGGTTTTCAATACTAATTCGAGTCAGGTCGTGTGCTTCCTCGGAAACCACCAGTGCCACTTGCTTTGGTACTAATTTAGTTTCACTATTAAAAAACCCACTTTCTTTTTCTTCGACTTCATACTTGGTATTTACAAAAACAACGCCATCGCCTGAAAAACCACTGCTTGGATCTGCCGAAACAATCTCTAAATCAAGTCTGTCCAGTTCGTGCATCAAGCGATTCCAGGTCTGTAACTGCACTGATTTCACCAGCAAATAAGTTTCGTTTTCGGAGTTATCAATGTGCATCGACGCACGCGGTTCGAATAGTTTAATATCCGCCAGCTGTTGATCGATCTCTGAGCGCTGCATTCCCAGGTATATCATCAAACGCGAAAGCATTTCGACTTCGAATTCGGGTTCGGATGGCCGGAATCCCCAGTTATTGGGATCGTCGTCCTCGGTTTGACGAGAATCTGTTACATGGATGTACCGAGTGCCACGGTGAGATATATATATACGCGTTTGGTCGGTACCAGCATCTCTGGCCAGACGGGTACGGAATTGATCTTGACTAGCCGACAGATCGTCACTGGCAAACAAGCTGTCGAGGAAACCCTCGTCGTCTTTACTAGTACCCTCTTCCTTCAGAATCCAGTCGGTTTGCATGATGCCGATTACCGGATCATCCTTTTCCAGCGTATAACCCTCTGAAGCCCAGAAGACCTTAATCAGTTGATAAAGATTATCAACTGGGCCTTCCACCGACAGCCAGTAAAAGTCCTCGCTACCTTCCAGCTTAAGCGTATCGACTTGCGCGAGAACCGGAATTTTATTGATAGTTTCACCAGTACCATCAGAAAAATTGTCTGGGATCTCAAATTTTTCGTTAACCGCTGTTCTTGTCAAATCGGGGGGTATTTCGAGTTGAGCCGATGAGCGGGCGTCGAGATATTCTAAATCGCTGCCCGAACTGCAACCCAGCAGGGTCAATAATAGTGTCAGTACAGCAAAGGATTGCACCATTTTCATAAAGCACCACTAGCGATAAGTGCCTGACGCAAAGGCTCTCGATATTCGTCGGCCAGATTAGTCATCGGCAATCGCATATTGAGCTCGCCAAAACCCATTTCAGATACCGACCACTTAACCGGAATCGGATTCGATTCGACAAATAATAAACGATGTAAATCGGCAATTTCTGCATCGGCAGCGCGGGCCTCATCGGCCTTGCCCTCGCAGGCCAAACGACACATATTCGCCATTTTTGCGGGTACAACATTAGCAGTGACCGATATCGCGCCATGCCCGCCATTCAATATAAAATCGCAGGTGGTCGAATCATCACCGGTAAGTAGAGAAAAACTATCGTCGACCAGGTTTTTAATATCAGCCAGTCGTTGCATGCTGCCAGTGGCTTCCTTAATACCGACAATGTTGCTCACTTTAGCCAATTCACCAACGGTTCCTGCCTGCATATCACAGGCTGTCCGACCGGGCACGTTATAGAGTATCTGCGGAATATCAACCGCGCTGGCTATCGCCTGATGATGCAATATCAATCCCTTTTGGGTCGGCTTGTTGTAATAAGGTGTCACCAGCAAACAGGCATCGGCATCGGCCTTCTTAGCGCACTGGGTGAGCTGGATGGCCTCACTGGTTGAATTCGCACCCGTGCCAGCGATCATTGGCAGGCGACTATTAATAATTTCGCGAGCTCGTTGCAGTAATTCGCAATGTTCACTATGGCTTAATGTAGCCGATTCACCAGTAGTCCCTGCGATCACCAGCGCGTCAGTACCCTGCTCGACGTGAAAGTCGACCAATGCTTCCAGTTGAGTATAATCGACCGCGCCATCGCTCAACATTGGCGTTACCAACGCAACTAAACTACCTTTAAACATTCTGTACCTCGGGTACGGTTAAATTTCTATGATAGGTGTATGTTATAAAGACTGATATCAATGTACAAGCGATAGTCTTTCATATACACCGTGAATGGCAGAGCTTACTCTTCAGACACTACCTGGGCTGGCCAGGCTTTCAATATGGCCTGTATCAGAGTAGCTAGCGGGATAGCAAAAAACACACCCCAAACCCCCCAGAGACTGCCAAAGAAAACCACCGCAACGATAATCGCCAGCGGGTGCAGATTAACGACCTCGGAGAACAGCAGTGGCACCAGCAAATTTCCGTCGAGGAACTGAATAACAGCGTAGGCTGCCATCAGGTAACCAAATTCCGATGTCGGACCCCACTGGAAGAATGCGATTAATGCGACCGGTATGGTAACAACTGTGGCGCCTACATAGGGAATAATGACTGATAGTCCAACCAGTAGACTCAATAACAGGGCGTAATTCATATCCATTACAATAAAAGCAATATAGGTAGCAATCCAGACGACTAACACTTCGATAAACTTGCCACGAACATAACTGGCGATTTTTATATCGAGTTCAACCCAGACCTTGGCAATCAGACGACGCTCGTTGGGTAGGAAATTGGTCAGCCAGTCCAAAATCGCCTCTTTATCCTTGAGGAAAAAAAACACCATCAAAGGCATCAATATCAAATAAACAAAAAAAGTAATCACACCGACAACTGAATCCAGAGACAAACTGACAGCACGCTGCCCTAGCGAACTCAGTTCCATTCTTATAAAGGTAAATATTTCCTGAACCTGCTCTACCGAGACGTAGCCAGGATATTGATCAGGCAATTCCGACAACATCAATTGCCCTTTGCCGATCATAATCGGTAACTCCCCAATTAACTCGCTGACCTGCCGAGATAGTAGTGGTAGCAATACAAATAACATCAGCAATATAGCGGCTAATATAATGGTGGTTACAATACTGGCACCAATAGTTCGATTAAGGTGTAACCGAACCACGAAGCCTTCGAACAAATAGGCGATAATAACCCCGATCAGAATCGGCATTAAATGCGCATTCATGATCACTATCAGCAGCGCGCCGAAGATTAGAATAAACGCGAACATTACCGTCTGGGGGTCGGTAAAGTAACGCTGATACCATTGTTTTAATATATTGATCATTGTTGACGATATTCTTCGTATCGGGTTCGGAAAAGTGCCTGCAAATCATCGATAACCGATGTCACGTCCCGCCCCTGTAGCAAATGCTGGCCCATCAATGCTGAAGTTTGATTCAGTAACGCATCAGTATCCAGCATGTAGTAGGTCTGTTTCAATCGTTTTATCGCACCAACCACAGTTTCTTCCGACGGTCGCTCGATTTCTTCGGGTTGTAAATCAGAATTGGTAACTACTGCGAGTTCATACCGATCAACCAGAAAGTCCGCAAAATCGACTACCGATTGCTGATGTACGTCCGACAACTGGGACATAAACGTCTGTAATTGTTTGAGTCGAGAATCCATAGACATAACTGCCGAATCTAGTCCGGGTAAATTCAAGTCAGCGTTTTTTCGCGCAATAGGCCTGAGCAAATTCGAGCAATTCTTCCATCACCCGGACGCGGAATTTCTGGCGCTGTCGGACAAAGGAAAAAGGTCGACTCAATGGCGGGTCAAGCTGTAGTTCGGCCAGAGTATTTAACTTAAGCTCCTTATCGATGGTTGATCTCGACAGGATCGATATACCCATACCAGCTTCTACTGCCCCTTTCAAAGCTTCTGGACTACCCAGTTCCAGAGCAAAATTCATATCGGAATCCTTGACGCCCTCATCAGCGAGATATTGCGTAATAACCTCGCGAGTACCCGAGCCCTCTTCCCGACAGACAAATGGGTAGGATTTGATATCTGATGGTCGAACTTTCCCGCCGCGGGTAACCAGGTCATGATCCGGCGCCGCGACGACCACCAGGTGATCCTCGTGACAAATCTCGACGATCAAATTTTTGTTGCTTACCGGTGCTTCGACTACGCCCAGGTCGATGACATTGTGCTCTACCATAGAGACAATCCCATCGGTATTAGCTACTTTTAATCGAAGACTAATATCCGGGTAACGAGCTTTGAATTCCCCCAGCAATGAAGGCAACATGTATTCCGCTATAGTGGTACTGGCACCTATTGTTAATGCACCACTAATTTCACCGGTTAAATCGCGTACCGAATTTTCCATTTCGGCATACAGGTCAAAAATTCGCTCGGCGAATTCCGATACCTTTTCGCCCGCCGGCGTCAAACTAACCTTGTTATGAGTTCGATCAAACAATCGGGTATTGAAATACTCTTCGAGTTGTCGAACCTGGAAAGTCACAGCAGGTTGAGTCATGTGTAAGGCTTCAGCAGCCTTGGTAAAGCTCAGTAGTCGAGCAACAGTATGGAAAACTTTCAGGCGTCGATCGCTCATGGATGGTTACATCTCGCGATTATTGGGCGTGCATTATATAATGCCTTTATGCATTTCGACAGAGGATATAAATCTTTCTGATAGCAAAACAGGCCGAAGTGGGCTATATATTCCACTTAAACGATAAAAACATCTCATAATAATTAATGACAGTGTTTCATTTCGCTCGTAAACTATGATTATTGTTGTAAATAAGGGACAACCATGCGGTTTTTTATAATTTTTCTCTCTTTGCTACTTTCGCCTTCGTTGTACGCCGGTAACATTCAGAAATGGACCGACGACGACGGCAACGTGTATTATGGCGACTCACCACCGATAGATGCCGACCCTACCGATGTTAGAGTTACCGGCGTGCCCAGTAACCCGGGTAAAGCACTTCCTCGCCTGTCGGGTAACGATGGCGATGAGAAAAGCACCAACGCTAACGCATCTGGCGGAGCGCAAGATCCGGCTAAAGCAACCTGCAACCGAGCTAAAAAAGATCTCGAAGTTCTGAATGGAAATGTACCGATTCGACTTAAGGGTGCCGATGGCTCAGAGTCATATATGACGCCCGAACAAATCGAAGCCCGTCGTAAGAGCACCGAGGTCGACATCAAGAATTATTGCAAATAACACGAATCAGGCTGGTTTCTTCCAGTTCATACTAAAATTTAGCTAAGATTCTGCATTACACTCGATTATAATTATTCCAGCCAGTCGTTTAGACTGGCTAACTCTATCTAATTTCAACACAGCATTTTGAAGAATTTATGAAAGCCTCCTGCTTCCACCTGATCACCTTAAAAGAAACACCCGTCGAAGCTGAGATTATCAGTCACCAGCTTATGTTACGTGCCGGACTGATCCGACGCCTCGCCTCGGGCATTTATAGCTGGATGCCTCTGGGCCTGAGAGTTCTACGAAAAGTCGAGAATATCGTGCGCGAAGAGATGAACAAATCGGGGGCGCTCGAATTACTAATGCCCTCGGTGCAGCCCGCGGAATTGTGGCAGGAGTCGGGGCGTTGGGATCAATTCGGACCTGAGTTATTACGATTTCACGACAGACATCAACGCGACTGCTGTCTGGGCCCGACCCACGAAGAAGTCATCGCCGATATATTCAGGCGAGACATCAAAAGCTACAAACAATTGCCGGTCAATTTTTACCAAATCCAAACCAAGTTTCGTGATGAAATCAGACCACGATTCGGCGTCATGCGCTCGCGTGAATTCATCATGAAGGATGCCTATTCATTTCATGTCAACCAGGAGTCGCTGCAGCAAACCTACGATCTCATGTACCAGACTTATAGTAATATTTTCGACCGCTTTGGCCTGGCTTATCGAGCTGTCAATGCTGATTCGGGGTCAATTGGTGGCAGCACATCGAATGAATTCCACGTTCTGGCCGATTCCGGAGAAGATGCTATCGCTTTCTCCGACCAAAGTGACTATGCAGCGAATGTTGAAATGGCCGCTGCGATTTCACCACAAAGCGAGCGTGGCCAGCCTGAAGCCGAACTGGAAACCATCGATACACCGGGTTTGCATACCATCGAAGATCTTGCCGGAAAACTCGACATCGACGTGAAAAAATGCCTGAAAACTTTGATCGTCGACTCGGACGACGATGGCCTGGTCGCACTGGTGCTAAGAGGGGATCATGAACTCAATCCGCTCAAGGCCGAAAGACTTCCCGGCGTAGCCAGTCCTTTACAGATGGCCGACCGTGAGAAGATCAAGACGATACTTGGGAATGACATCGGCTCACTCGGGCCCATTGGTCTGGATATCCCAACTTTCGTCGATAATAGCGCCAGCTTCGTTAGTGATTTCATATGCGGTGCTAATGTCAACGACCAGCATCTCATAAATGCCAACTGGGGACGCGATTGCGATGAGCCCGAAACCGTCGATATCCGTAATGTTCAGGAAGGTGACCCAAGCCCCGACGGACAGGGTTCACTCAAAATATTACGCGGTATAGAGGTTGGCCATATTTTTCAGCTAGGGCAAAAATATAGCGTGGCCATGCAGGCTACAGTACTCGATGAGAACGGCAAATCCGTAGCCACCACCATGGGTTGTTATGGCATAGGTGTAACTCGTGTGGTCGCGGCAGCCATCGAACAGAATAATGATGATCGGGGTATATACTGGCCTGATTCCCTGGCCCCTTTCCATCTCGCAATATGCCCTCTGAACTATCACAAATCCGACGACGTAAAAAATACTGCTGACCAACTTTATCAGGATTGTCTCCAACGCGGCATCGAAGTCTTACTCGACGACCGTCCAGTCCGCCCCGGAGTCATGTTTTCAGATATGGAACTCATCGGAGTGCCTCATCGCATTGTGCTTAGTGACCGTGGTCTGAAAGCCGAACAATTCGAATACAAGGGTCGCAGGGACGAAGAGTCACAGGATATTAATCTGACAGAGTTATCCGAGTTTCTCGACAAGCTCTTTAATTAAAAATGCGACCCAGCCTGAGCAGAAACCTAGCCACTAGCCTGCTCGTTTCAATATTGGCCTGGCAAGTGATGGCAGCTGCTCAAGCTACTAATCATGGACTCGATCCGCAACTCAGACAATTACTACAGGAAGCAATAGAAAACGACCACGGTTTCGCAGATCGTTTCGACGCCGAAGTCTGGCTACTCGACATGTCTAATCGACTAGAACGATTTGTCGACGAACCCCAAAGGCGGATCACCATACTCAAGCAAGTTCACTACGAATCGAAGCGCGCAAACCTGGCACCCGAACTAGTACTCGCCCTAATCGAAGTCGAAAGCGCCTTCGATGAATTTGCAATCTCGGTATCAGGCGCACGCGGTCTGATGCAAATAATGCCTTTCTGGCTCGATGAAATCGGCCTGTCGGATAAAAACCTGTTTAAAATACGTACCAACGTGCGCATGGGCTGCACTATTTTGCGCTACTATCTCGATATGGAATCGGGCAATTTAACGCGTGCGTTGGCCCGATATAATGGAAGTTTGGGTAAGTATAAATATCCGAATAAGGTGATGAAGGCGCTGAATAAGAGGTGGTTTAGGCAGTGAGTTTTCTAATCTTCATTCATGTACGGAGTCGTCAGCCCTGACTCCGTCCCTCGGCATACCACTAACCATCATAACGCGGCGGCGCAACCTTAAGCACTTCTTCGATTGTGGTAATACCTTTGGCGACCTTCTGCGCACCAGCAAGATTGAGAGGCCTCATACCCTGTTTAATAGCGGCTTTTCGAAACTTTGCCAGATCAAAGTCGCGCCCGACCTCTCGCTTTAGCGAATCGTTGATAGGCATCATTTCGTAGATTCCGACACGGCCCTTGTATCCGGTTTGGCGACATTCCAGGCAGCCCTCAGCTCGGGAAATATTTTCGGGCGCTACAGTTTTCCAGGGCCTGATTAAAGCTTCCCATTCATGTTCATCAATTTGATGGTCTTGCTTACAATGAGAGCACAGGGTTCGAACCAGGCGCTGGGCTACTACACCAATTAAAGTCGCACTAATCAAATAGGGTGGTACCCCAATTTCGGCGAGGCGAGCAATCGCCGAAGGTGCATCATTGGTATGCAAGGTCGAAATCACGAGGTGACCAGTTAAAGCGGCCTGCACTGCCATTTCTGCCGTTTCGCGATCACGAATTTCTCCCACCATGATAATATCTGGATCCTGGCGTAGCAGCGTCTTTACGCCACTGGCAAAATCGAGGTCGATGTTATGCTGCACCTGCATTTGATTAAAGCTGGGTTCTACCAGTTCGATGGGGTCTTCGATGGTACAGACATTGACCTCGGGGCGAGCCAGATGTTTAAGGCTGGTATAAAGCGTCGTGGTTTTTCCCGACCCGGTTGGGCCGGTCACCAGAATTATGCCATGCGGCTGGGCGATCATCTCGTTCCAGATATCGGAGTCTTTCTTTTCCAGCCCTAGTGCCGCGAAGTTTTTCACCAGAACTTCCGGATCAAATATGCGCAGCACCAATTTTTCACCAAATGCTGTCGGCATACTGGACAAGCGTAGTTCTACTTCAGCACCATCGGGTGAACGGGTCTTGATACGTCCGTCCTGTGGTTTACGTTTTTCGGCGACATCGAGTCGGCCCATGATCTTGATTCGACTGACTACTGCGGCGGTAATATTAGCCGGTATTTCATACACCTGATGCAAAACACCATCGATTCGAAATCGCACGTTGCCCTTCTCTCGACGGGGCTCTATATGAATATCACTAGCTCGTTGGGAAAAGGCGTACTGCATCAACCAGTCGACAATACTGACGATGTGCTGATCGTCTGCATCGACCGAACCTACGCTTCCTAACTCGATTAATTGCTCGAGATTTTGCAGCGTACTCGGTGCACCGGCCTGATTAGCACCCGCACTATCCATCGCACGGCTAATACTATAAAACTCTAGCAGATAAGCCTTTAGTTCCTCGGGATTGGCGAGAACCGTATTAATTGGGCGATTCACAATCCGGTCTATTTCATCTTTCCACTCGAACTGGTATGGATCAGTGACCGCAATCAGCACTTCGCTATCGGTCGCCTTAACCGGTAAAATGCCAAATCGCGATGCGTAGGCATAAGAGACTATTGAAGTGCAGGAACTGACATCCATTTTTAACGGATCGAAATAATAACGCGTCATCCCTGACCTTTCGGCTAACCAGTTGGTTAACACATCAAGATTGAGAAACTGGTCAGGTTTCGAGGCATTGGCCCATTGACGTCTGGCAATAATTTCCAGGGGGTGCAGTGATTTACGATCCTTATCGGAAACCAGCGATGAAATCATGCTGGCTTTTTCCTGCTCAACCATTTTTTCTGCAACTAGCATATCGAGTATGCTTTCCAGGCTGCAACCTTTTTTATTTGCCATTTATTCTTGAATGTCTATTGTCACCGGCATATTAGCAGGAATCTCACCATTTGCGCCAAATAATACCCTCAACTCGAATACCGCTAAACCGGTAGTATTGCTGGCGCCAGCATAATCCAGGTCGAGCACCTTGCCATGATAGGATTTGCTTCGGTATGTCACCTTCGCGAGCTTGCCGACCAGAGCCGGGTTCCATTGTTCGGAGGACAGCGTAGCAATCGCCAGCATATTCTGGCTATCGACGAGAGTAAGCAGAGACGGGTCTGTTACAGCGGTATTAATATACCGACTTCGGTGGGTATGCAACCGTAATACCAGTCCGTCAACTGGTGCCTTTAACACGGTCTGCTTTAATGCTAATTCAGCCTCACCCAGTTCTGCTCTGGCGATATCCAGGTGGCTCTGTGCTACCTGTAAATTATTTTCAGCCTGTTGTAATTCAATCAGTGCCAACGAATCGCGATCAAATAATTCCTGGGCCTTTTCAAGGTCATTTAACATTTGCGACTGAGCAGGTTGTCGTAACATAACAGTCGCCCTTGCTTTGTCCAGTGCAAGCCGATATCGACTTTGATCCAGTACCAGCAACACATCCCCATGCTTTACGCGCTTGCCCCTATACGCTGGTACTTCGGCAACATAACCACTGACCGAGGCATTAAGTTCATATCGCTGGGCAAATTCGCTGTAGCCATTGACCTGTAATGCCTGAACCTGTGGCGACAGAGAAATTAACAACAAAAGCGCCATAACTTTTATATAACGGTTCCAGTTATCTGTCATTGCGTTTCACCATCCACAGTAGCATTGATAAATTCAGCACCGACCAGAGTTTGCAGTCGATAATAAGCCAGCTCATAAGCGTAAAGAGCCTTAAATCTCGCGGTTCTGGCGCGCGAAAACTGCACCATCGCATCGCCTAAGTCGGTACGATATTCGAGCTCGTATTCGGCCCGACTTCGATCCAGATACAAATCCCGATAACTTTGTGCTACTTCACTACCTTGTGCCACCAACTGGTTTTGATGAATAGACTGCCAAAGCTGTAGTATCTGGAGACGTAACTGCGAACGATACTGAGAAATCTCAGCCAGTGTTTTTTGATAACGTGTCTGTGCCAGTGCCAGATTACTCGACCTCACCCCCGAATAGAGCGGCACATCAAGATAAACCGTCGCTCGCCAATCGTCGCGAGTACTCGATTCACGCTCATAGCTTGAAAGCTCGAGTTCCAATTCCAGACGCGGTGCATCGATAGCGCCAGCCTGTCGTATCTGGTACTCCGCAATTCGGCGCTTACCACCAAGTACTCTAGAATTACTGCTGTGCTTCAGTGCCTGATCAATCAAGACATCAACATCTTCGGTGAGGGATTTTTCCAGGTCTACTTCTGGTACTTCGAGCAAGCTGGGCAAATACTGTGGGTAGCCCATAGCCTCAGCTAAAATCATGCGGCTTAAACGCTGTTTATTTTCAGCCTGATATCGCTTTTGACGAATGAGTTCGTAGGCGGATTGCAAGCGCAAAACATCAATTTCTGCAGATAACCCTAAAAGCATGTTTTCACGCGCCCGATCATAGCGATTAAATCCGATAGCAAGATCTTCATTTTCACTGATAAATTCATTATCAGCATTCAGCACATCAAAATACTTTTCCATAATATGCTGGCGACGTTGATCGATAAGTTGCTGTTTTTCCAGCATCAAAACCTGCAGTTTTACCCTAAGCAGCTCGATCCTGGATTCGGCTTTACCAAAAGTATAAAGCGGTTTACTCAACAACAGGCTGGCAGCACTGTCTCCGTCCTGATCGGGGTCTCCGGCATCAGAAACACCGACTTGCCGAAGACGCCCCTTAAAATCGATACTGATTCCCATATCTGCATTCTCGACACCAATGAGCGCATCAAGCTCTCGTATTCTCTGATCGAGGAGCTGGATGTCAAAGTGTTCTGGATTTGAAGATGACTGTAATGCCGCCGCCAATGTCAGCGGCTCTGGTAGTGGCGATTCCTGTGCCATGGTTAAACCGGAAAACCCGGCGCACAGGAACGTTATCAGCAATTTTGGCATAGCTGAGGTGAAAATAAAAAGCACCCTGAGTCTTATAAACTTTCTCTGGTTATGATATCTGATGATTATTCCATGCTACCGTCATGGGAGCGGGCGGCAATATATACAAGGTGATACGGGTGCGGCCAAAAGCCTGGTTTAGCGACGAGAATCAGTTGACTTGCTTTTGCTTTAGCTTCGCTCTTTTATAGCGAGTAAAACTAATCTTGCGACCATTATCATCTTTGAGTTTATAGACGCCTTCGAGGAAATATTCAGCCAGCCACATGAACTCTTCGGGGCTCGAAGTTGCGCCCGTGTATTTGACAACCTGATTGCCCTCAAGATCGTAAAATGCCAGTACGGGGGTCGCACGGACACGATTTTTGCGGGAAAACTGCTTTTGTGTGGTTTCCTCACCACTGAAATCAACGATTTCGATATCACCTTCGATATCGATCGAGATCGAGTGAAAATTCTGATTAAAATCATCCTGTACCTGAGGTTGATTCAAAACAGTATTTTTCATTCGGTGGCAAAAAGGACATTCATCCATTTCGAAAAACAGAAAAACTCCTTTTTTACCTTCCTCTCGCGCAATCTCAAGCTCCTCGGTTAAATCACCTAGCGATTGCTGAAAAAAGTATTCATAAGGATCACGTGGAGTAGAAGCACTAGACAAATTAATCGTTAAAAACGAAATCAGGGAAAATACGATCAGGTGTCGACTCAACATAATTAATGTTTTTTCGGTAGTAGCGGTTATTGAGCTTCCCACTTTTTGATAAAATTTTCAATCATTTCAGAAGTTACGCCGCCGACCTGACGAGCCTCGACCGTACCTGCCGGCGACACCAGAAAGGTGGTGGGTAATCCTGGGATACTTCCCAATTCGGAGCTTTGGACTAATGGCGCGATGTAAATCGGATAGGTTATAAAATAGGTATCAAGAAAATCCTCTATTTGACCTCCCGGTGCATCTTCGACGTTAATACCAATCACCATAGCGCCTTTGCCTGCATATCTATCGTGAAAATCCTGTAAATCCGGCATTTCTGCAATACAGGGAGGGCACCATGTAGCCCAGTAATTTACGACAACCCAGTTGCCCCTGTAATCGGATAAGTTATGGGATGTGCCATCCAGTCTTTTCAACGGCATATCCAGCGCCTGTGCGAACACAGACTGGCTCATCACAGCAAGCAAAACAAAAAACTTGAAATTCATCAATACTTTTACAAACAACTAATGAGCCCTCAGGAGCTCAGGCAGACTCCCAGTACTTGAAAACTTAAGAGCGTTGTTTGCTATTTAAGTTCAATTAAACGATTGATATTAAATAGCGGGCAAAAAAAAGCCCGCTTATGCGGGCTTTTCCTGGATATTATCCAAACTTACTGATTCAGGTACTGAATATCTGAAGCTTCAGTTTCACCAACCGTCCAGGCTCCGCGAGTTTTCGCGTGCTCGACAGCTGCGGCACTCTCTGAGCCAGTCGCTTTCGGTATATTAAAGTACTGTCCAGGGAAGATCAGATCAGCATCTTTAATTTGTCCCGAGTTAGCTTTATAAATCAGAGGCCACTGGTAAGGATTACCATAAACCGAACCCTGTCCAGCGATGCTCCATAGATTATCACCACTGACAACCAGGTAACCGCCGATATACATAGATTCTTCTACTTTAGGCGCATCTGCACTTGAATCAGTTACCGCTTCCTGTTCAGTATTATATTGAGCGATTGCGTCAGCAGCCTGCTGTTCAGCCTTATCAGCTAAAATCTTAGCTCGGACATTCTCGCAATCCGCAGCTGCTTGCTCAGCTTCCTTGATGATTTTCGCTGTATCTCTCCATTCGTATCCCAGGTTTCTAGCCCGGGCATTTTTCAGCTTGGCCGCGTAGATCGCATTTTTAACTTCTGGAGTAGCGCCCGTACACTCTACCGCGTCTTCTACCGGTACTGTTTCTTCACTACCACCGCTGGCACAACCCACAGCAAAGCTGGTGGTAAATACCGCAATAGCAGCAATTTTAAGGAGGTCTGTTGATTTCATATGTTCTATTCTCCGAGAACTGTACTAATTTTGAAAATTGAATAAATTCGTTTGTGTGCCCATTCGAAAAAGAAGACTACCTTGATCAACCATGCAGAGCAAGCCTAAATATGCAAATTATTACTCATTTACCAAAGGTTTAGCAGCCATTTTTAAACCTGCAGTTAATGCTACGCTGTTACTGAAGCTAAAAACTAACGCCTGGTGAACTACCTGTCAAGCCGATACCCGTCTATTTAGCGCATAAAATCCTCGCTATTGATAATACCGAGGCATTATTGTAAAACGTTGCCTTCGACTCACCAGCCATCATTTAATTTATCTATGAACGACGCAAAATTGACTATTTACCACAATCCAGGCTGTAGCAAATCTCGCGAAACACTTGAAATACTGACTAACAAAGGTAGGGCACCGGAGATTGTCGAATATCTGACCGAGCCACCAACCAGGGAAATCCTGGAAGAAATCATTACCCTGCTGAATATCCCACCATCCGAATTAGTACGCACCGGTGAGCAAGCCTATAAAGACGCTGGTTTTAATCTCTATTCTATGAGTGACGGTGACATAATAGATGCTCTTTGCACCTACCCTTCACTTATACAGCGACCAATTGTGGTTTCTGGTAATAAGGCTATTATTGGCCGACCACCTTCCAGGGTTCTGGATATTATTTAATTTTATATCTTGAAACACTCCACCACGGGATACACAAATTACATTGTTAAAAATTCTTGTCATATATTATAGCCAGCATGGCGGTACGGCGGCTATGGCCGAGCAAATCTGTCGAGGCATCGATGCTAATCCTGACTGCGAAGCTATGGAAAGGTGCCTCCCCTCGGTTTCAGCCCGTAGTGAGCAAATGGAACCGCCCATTCCGCAAAGTGGCGTGGCTTACGCCGAGATAGACGATCTGGAAGATTGCGACGGGCTCATCGTCGGTAGCCCAGGCTATTTCGGTAACATGGCTGCACCGCTTAAATATTTTTTCGACCAAACCAGTCAACTCTGGTTATCGGGTAAACTCATAGGTAAACCAGCCGGCGTTTTCACCTCGACATCGAGTTTACATGGCGGTCAGGAGAGTGTGTTACTCAGCATGATGCTGCCATTACTCCATCACGGCATGCTGATCAGCGGAATTCCCTACTCCGAAGCAGCCCTTAATCAAACAACCACTGGCGCAACACCTTATGGTCCGAGCCATGTAGCCGGGCTGTCGGGTACAGCCTTGAGTAACGATGAAATCGCCGCCTGCCAGACACTCGGCAAGCGGATCGCGACACTTGCCATGCAGTTGAATTAAGCCATGCCTCATCCATTGAAAATAAGCTGCGTTACAGCACTGTCAGGACTATTGGCGACACAGATTGGACTGCCTTTCTTAGCAGTTGGCGAGATTGCCTGGTACTGGGTTGGCCTGCTCATTTTGCCGCTACTGATTCCATTGCGGGGCATTATTCGTGATCAATTGTATACTTATAAATGGATCGGGTTCCTCACCCTGATTTATTTCTGTGTGGGTATTAGTGAGTTGGTATCAAATCCAGAATTGAAAACTTATGCCTACCTAACCACCCTATTCAGCGTAGGATTGTTTCTCTCGAGTATTTACTACACGCGCTACCTACGATTGAAACAGTGATGGGTTTTCGAACAAAACTTTTTTTATCAGCGGGATAGTCACTTTTTTCTGAGCGGTCAGGGACACCTTGTCGAGAATCCTTAGAATTTGAATTTGATCGCCGAGACGTCGCGAAAAATGAGTCAGTAGATAGGCTAGCACTTCTTTAGATAATTCGATACCGAGCAATACTGCACGTAATTTCACAATCCGCTGAGTATCGATATCGCTATATTTGGGCAATTCGAGCAGCAACCCCCAGCTCAATCTCGATTGGAAATCGGCTAATTCACAAACCAGATCCTGCGGTTTGGACGACAGGCTAAACACCAGGCGCATACCCTGATCACGACTTTGATTAATCAATCGATAAAAGGTTTCTTCCCAGCCTCGATGACCACAAAGTGCATCGAGATTGTCTATCGCGACGATGACGTTGTGGTCGATGTCATCAAACTGAGAGGGATCACAATCGTGTAATTGCCAACCATCGTAGAGCTGAAAAGCCAGTGAACTTTCACGCGCGAATAGAGCACTCGCGTTGAGCAAATGAGTTTTACCGCTATCGACACCGCCCCAGAGGCCAATAACGGACTCTCCAGAACCTTCGATTAAAGCTTTAAGACTTTCGGCTACAAAGCTGACTGAATCGGTAAAGTGATTTTCAAAACTGTATTGCCGGTCAAAGCTTAACGGCAGCGCAATTTGCGACACGTTAATTCGCACCGCTCCGATCGAGGTAGGTATAATTGAGTGTAATCAAATCTTCACCCTGCGCACTCAACTGCGGGAAGTCCTCCTGTTCGAGCACCTCACCAAATTCGATCAGTCTTTGTAAATCTTCAACATCATTCCTCAACCCGACCCGGTAGGTAACCATATCCTTGTCGATGAGACTAACGCGAACCGATTCGACCACATTTAACGACTGTAAATATTGCTGAACTTTAATCAGATTATTAATCCCCGACATGGCCGACACGCTCATTAACAGCTCCTGATCGAGAGATTTGTTATCCTCTAAAGCATATTCCAGAGCAAGAATGCGGGTCAAATGCTTGACCATCTGGTCGATAACCGCCTCTTTCGACGAATCTTTATAGCGCCATTTGAATAGTTGTTCGAGAAACCGCACTTCCCAATCTCCTTCCCAACCTTTGCCACTGCGACCAACGATCTGCCCGACGACTAAAACGTCCGGCGTATATCGCGACGCCATAATATTTATTTTTTCGAACTGCCGAGAAATAACATCACCAACCCGAACCAGAGAGATATCTTCCAGATCCATTAGCGGAAACAGTACCGGCAAACCGCGGGTTAGTGCAGCATTATCAAGCATATCGATAATTTCCGGGGTGGTGTCACTG
Organism: Gammaproteobacteria bacterium; assembly: GCA_030595795.1. Taxonomy (GTDB): domain Bacteria; phylum Pseudomonadota; class Gammaproteobacteria. The sequence goes on along the minus strand of JAUVCH010000057.1, from coordinate 7,155 downwards.
GAAACCATTTTTATAGTTTCGTTGACATCGTAGCTAATCACCAAAAGGCTACCCGGTCTTTCGCGGCCCCAGACTGGAAAACCATTATCGCGAAGCAGGCTTTCAATCAGGCGCTGATCGAAATCGACACGAAGATAAAGCAGGTCGGCCTCGATATCCTGTTCATCCTGATTTTCTCGGACGACATAACTGAATTGCTTAACATAACGTGAACTGCGTTCAATCGGCCGAGCAAACGCTGGGCTTTGCAACGCATCATCCGAACCACTGGCTTTGACTACAACCCGTTTAAAGGCTTCGGTAAAGGCTTCGAGCCGTAAACTCGTAGTCTGATCCGCTACTGGCAGCTCAATTGTGTATAGATTTCCAACTGTGACCGCTTTAACCGGCAGGATCAGTGATAGCGTCAGCGCTAGCAGGCAAAAAAACTTTCGTTTCATTCTTTCTCTCGAGGTTAACCCGGACTTTTTAAATTAAGATGTGTAAAATACCACACCACCAATATTTCCTGAACCACAAACCATGAATTCCGAAGTATCACTGAGTTATCGCGATTCCGGAGTCGATATCGACGCTGGCAACGAGTTGGTAGAACGCATTAAACCCGCCATAAAATCCACCCATCGCGAAGGCTGTGTCGGCAGCATCGGTGGCTTCGGTGGTCTATTCGATTTACCACTGGATCGATACCGTAAGCCTATGCTGGTTTCAGGCACCGATGGCGTTGGTACCAAATTAAAGCTCGCTATTGATATGCAGCAATACGATACCATTGGCATCGACCTGGTTGCCATGTGCGCGAATGATATCGCGGTACTCGGCGCGGAAGCACTATTTTTTCTCGATTATTACGCCACCGGCAAGCTACACCTCGATATCGCTGAATCGGTAATAACCGGCATTGCCGAAGGTTGCCGGCAGGCAGGATGCGCTCTGATTGGAGGTGAAACCGCCGAAATGCCGGGCGTATATTCGAGTGGCGACTTCGATCTCGCCGGATTTTGTGTAGGCATCGTCGAGAAAGATGGGATTATCGATGGTTCGAAAGTTAAGCCTGGCAATAGTATTATTGCGCTAGCCTCTTCTGGCCCACACTCAAACGGGTACTCGCTAATCCGTAAAATCATCGAAGTTTCGCAAGCTGATCTTACAAGCGACTGTGGCGGACAAGCGCTGGGAAAAGCATTGATTAGTCCAACTCGTATATATGTCAAAAACTTGCTCGAATTATCACAAAACTTACCACCCTTGGCGATCGCCCATATCACGGGCGGTGGTTTGCTAGAGAATATTCCACGCGTTTTGCCTGACAACTGTGCCGCCAGGATCGATCTGTCGAGCTGGTCGATGCCAGCGGTATTCGACTGGCTGCAAAAAACCGGCAATGTCGAAGACCTGGAAATGTACCGCACCTTCAACTGCGGCGTTGGTATGGTTCTGGTTGTCGAACAGGAAAATCAGCAGGCTTGCCTGGACAAGCTGGCCGAACTCGGCGAACAAGCATGGACTATCGGTGAAATCATCGAGCGCGATGGTGAGGCTTCTGTTCTGTTCGTATGACCGAACCAGTTAAACTTGTCGTCATCATTTCGGGCAATGGCAGCAATCTGCAATCGATTATTAATGCCATCGAGAGCGGTCAGGTAAATGCCAAAATCGGAGCAGTGATTTCGAATAATCCCAACGCCTTCGGTTTAAGCCGCGCAAAAAAGCACAGTATTAAACAACAGATTGTCGATCACCGCAGCTTCAACGACCGAGGAGCCTTTGATCAGTCGCTACTCGAAACTGTGAATCGCTATAGTCCCGACTTTATAGTCCTCGCTGGTTTTATGCGAATACTTGGTTCAGCTTTCATACAGGCTTACGAAGGTAAAATCCTCAATATTCACCCGTCAATATTACCGGATTACAAAGGCTTGAATACACACCAACGTGCCATCGATAACCAGGAAACTGAACACGGCGTCAGCATACACCTGGTCACCGAAAGTCTGGATGATGGCCAGGTATTGTTACGTGGCCGTTACCCGATCGAAGCCCGCGATACCGTCGAGGATCTGCAACGCAAAGGACATGCATTAGAACATCAAATGTATCCTCGCTTAATACAATGGCTATGTGATCAAGAACTGGAAGTTAGTCCGAACGAAATTACCTTCAGAAAGCAATTGTTAAGCCACCCCATTGAGTTCAATCATGGTTAAATTCCTGGCTGGCCTGTTACTACTGATTGTCGCTTCGACAGGATTTTCAGCCGAGCTTCAAATTAGGCCTTTTGACGCCGAATATGCACTCTATAAAAGTGGGCTTAAGGTAGGGAAGTCAACGCTTGAACTCGACAAAAACGATAATGGCTTACGTTGGCGTCTGGCCAGTGAACCGACCGGTATTTACACCTTGTTTACCAATAAAAAACCGCTTTCGGTATCTATACTGGAGCGCTTTGGCAAAGATTATCGTTTAGCCAGGATTCGGCTATCCATAACCCGAGCAGAGCAACCCGACGAATCCGTCATTTTAAACTGGTCTAAACAAAAGATGAAGATCAAGCGCAAGAATACCAGCCAGTTTATAGCCTTAAAAAATACCGTATACGATTACCTGAGCATTCACTGGCTAGCAGCGCAATTGACCGTCAATGATGGTTCAAACAGCGTGTTTGATTTTTACCGTAAAGGCAAGCTAGTGCGATCGAAGCTAATGCTCCTTGGCCAGGTAGAACTCGATATTAATGGCCAGGTTCAAACCGTGACAAAATATCGGCATAGCTTTCCAACGTCATCGAGAACTTATGAATATTATTACGGCGCTGATAATCCATTGCTGCCATTAAAAATAGAAAAGTTTAAAAAAGGCAAAAGCTCGTCGATCATGTTGTTCGAGCGACTGAATTAGCCGTTAAAGCTGGGTAAAACCCTCTTCTTTTATCAACCGGTCGATTTCGACGGGTGCCAGCGGTATCTGCTCAATAAAAGCCGGTAATTCGCTCTGCTGAATATCTAGATCACGCATCATTGTTTGGCAGGCCATAATATCAATCACCTGGTCCTGATCTAGCAGCCTTGCCCTTTCGACAATCGATTGATTCGCCGAGTAATTGTTTTTTTGAAACAGTTGTAACTCTTCACCATGTAATACGATGGCAATGCGGCTGTACTGATCCGGTTTAAACAGCTTGCGCAGACTATCGGCACGATCCAGAATAACATTAAGCTCCTTTGCCGATTTCACGATAACTTCAAAGACGTATCCGGGTGGTGACGATGTCGTTCCATGCTCCTCGGCAAGTGCTGCGGGCAAGAGGGATTTCGCCAGCAGCAGACACAGAAAATACCGGATCAGCCTCGCAGGCATATCAATCGGCTCCGCCAATCATCATATTATCGATCAGGATCGAACCAGTCCAAACATTGCCGCGCCGATCTACATCGGTGCCAACTTCAGCTATTCCCATGAACATATCACGTAAGTTAGCGGCAATCGTGATTTCCTCCACCGGGAACTGTATCTCGCCGTTTTCGACCCAGAAACCAGCCGCGCCACGCGAATAATCACCAGTTACATTATTGACCCCATGCCCCATGAGTTCGGTGACCAACAATCCCTGATGCATCGTTTTCAGGCATTCGACGAATGTTTTGCCGGTATTGCTCACCGATAGATTATGCACACCGCTGGCATGACCGGTGGACTGAAGCGAAAGCTTGCGCGCGGCATAGCTATCGAGCAGATAATTCTGAATCACGCCATCGCCTACCAGTGCTCCCTCCTTCAGTGCAACACCCTCGCCATCGTAATTAGCCGAACCCAGCGCCTGTAGCTCGAAGGGATGTTCAACCAACTGTAGGAAATCGGGAAAGGCCTGAGTATCGACGGCATCGAGCAGAAAACTGGCCTTGCGATATTGGGCCGAACCGCTAATCGCCGAGGTGAAATGACCAATCAGCCCTCTGGCAAGTTCGGGCACCAGTAAAATCGGTGACTTCTGGGTTTTTAGTTTTCTCGCATCCAGGCGCTTAACGGTGCGCTCGGCAGCCTTTATCCCAATGTCACGAGCAGCGCCAAGATGATCGGGATTACGACTCATGTCGTACCAGTAGTCGCGCTGCATATTGCCATCCGATTCACCCACTACCGAACAGCTAATGCTGTGCCGCGTTTTCTGTTGAGTTTGCAAAAATCCGTGAGTATTTCCATAAACCGATAACCCGGCGCTCATGTCTACCGAGGCACCTTCTGAGTTTACAATGCGCGGGTCGTAATCCAACGCTGCAGCTTCGCATTCGAGCGCCAGCTCGATCACCGTGTCGGGTTTAATATCCCAGGGATGAAATAAATCCAGGTCCTTCATTTCAGTAGCCATTAAATCGGCATCGGCGAGACCGGTACAGGGATCATCAGAAGTATATTTAGCAATGTTGCAGGCTGCTTCCACCGTCTTGCGTATCGCCTCGGGATCCAGATTTGAGGTATTGGCACTGCCTTTGTGCTGACCGAAATAAACACTAATACCGAGACCGTTATCCTGCTGATGCTCGATTGTTTCCACCGCGCGCATGCGGGTCGCGACCGATAATCCCTGCGATACGGCCAATCCGGCCTCGGCCTGAGTCGCACCTTTATCCCGCGCCATTTTTAATGTATCGGCGACGATGTTTTTCAATGCTTCCCTGTCGGGAAATGCTAAAATGTCTGTGTTTTTATTTGTCATACTTTAATTTTATCCTATCCGCTTATGGAAAACGACGCCAACTTTGACGAGTCGGACGATATTGAAATCGTCAGCAAGTCTCAACTCAAACGCGAAAGCCAGGACATCCTGAAACTCGGTAAAAAACTCATCGAGTTAAATCCTGTCCAGCTCACCAGTTTAAACCTCGATGAGCCCGTGCTAGAAGCTATTGCACTCGCGCACAAATTACAAAATAAACGTTCAGCCCTGAAGCGACACATCCTGTTCCTGGCGAAGTTGTTACGCGCACGCGACACTGAAGCTATTTTCGCAGCCATTGGCCAGTTTGATAAAACCAGCGAGATTCAAATCCAGAGACACCACCAGGCCGAACGTTGGCGCGATCAAATTCTCGACCAGGGTCTTGATGCTATAGAGTCGTTTCTTCAGGAACAGGTTCAGGCTGACCGTCAAAAATTACGGCAGCTATGGCGCAATTATCAAAATGCTTCTAACGAGACTAAGAAAATCCAGCACTCGCGGCTCATTTATAAGTCGATAAAACAGACACTCGATGCTGCTTAAACCCGGTTAATCTTCATTGCTCGCTGGAATTACCGGCGTCGAACACTCGACATCGGCATTTTGAGCTCGATGGCGCAGATAATGATCCATTAGCACCAGTGACAGCATCGCTTCGGCAATCGGCGTGGCCCGGATTCCGACACAGGGGTCATGCCGACCCTTGGTTCTGATTTCAACTGGCTGCCCCTCAACATCGACTGTCTTACCCGGCAGATGCAGGCTCGATGTCGGTTTTAGTGCCAGGCTAACCAATAGGTCCTGGCCAGATGTAATCCCACCCAGAGTGCCACCGGCATGGTTGGAGAGAAATCCCTGTGGTGTTATTTCATCGCGATGTTCCGTGCCTTTTTGTTCGACACAATCGAAGCCGGCACCAATCTCGACACCCTTAACCGCGTTAATACTCATCATCGCATGTGCAATTTCGGCATCGATTCGATCAAAGACAGGTTCGCCAAGGCCGGGAGGTATTCCACTAGCAACCACCGAAATTCTGGCACCAATCGACTCACCTTCTTTGCGTAGCGCATCCATGTATTTTTCCAACTGTGGCACGAGGTTCGCATCGGGGCTGAAAAAAACATTTTGATTGACCTGATCCCAGTCGAAATTATCTGGTTTAAGAGGCCCTAGCTGGGCGAGATATCCGCGAATTTGAACACCGCATTGCTCGGCCAGATATTTTTTTGCTATTCCACCGGCGGCGACGCGCATAGCAGTTTCACGCGCCGACGACCGGCCGCCACCGCGATAATCTCGAAAGCCATATTTTTGCGTATAAGAATAATCAGCGTGGCCGGGGCGAAATTGATTCATGATATTGCCATAATCTTTTGAACGCTGATCCTGGTTATAGATCATCAGTGCGATTGGCGTGCCGGTAGTTTTACCTTCGAATACACCGGATAAAATCTGTACCGCATCGTCTTCGCGACGTTGCGTGGTATGACGCGAGGTACCGGGTTTGCGGCGATCAAGGTCCTGCTGTAAGTCTGCTTCAGAGAGACCCAAGCCCGGAGGGCAACCATCGACAATACAACCGATGGCGGTGCCATGGCTTTCGCCAAATGATGTAACGACGAACGATTTGCCGAAGCTGTTTCCTGACATAAAGAGTTAACCAGTAAATTGAAAACCAAATAAGCGACTACACTTAAGACTCTATGGAGCATTCTACTAAAAAACTCGGCATGATGTTCACCCTTGGCGGCTGGATTTTGGGGTTTTTATTGCTGGGGTTAATATTTACTAAAATTCTCGACTTTCGCAATAATCCAAACCAGTTTGTAGTCACTGAAAATAGCACCAGCTATCAGAGAATAGTGCTTCAACGCAACGCCTATGGTCATTATCTATTCAATGGCGAAATCAACGGTAAAACAGTCACTTTCCTGGTCGATACTGGCGCCACTACTACCGCCATTCCCGCAGGTCTTCAGGATCATTTGAACCTGGAAGCTGGGCCAGCTTTTACAGTATCGACCGCCAATGGCCAGGCAACCGCCTATTTGACTCGCCTCAGAGAACTTAAAATGGGTGATATTCTGTTTCAGGACGTAAAAGCCAGTCTCCTTCCAGGTATGCGGGGAGACGAAATTCTCCTCGGTATGAATATACTCAAACATTTGGAGTTAATACAGCGGGATGATGTGTTGATTATTAGGGTGCCTGGATGATCCATGTCGAGCCAGATATATAAAAAGTCACAATTAATAACCGGTTTTATGCATTATAATAATCCGATCTGGGAAGCCGTTATCCCCGTATTTCCTGAACCAGAAATTCTCTAAATATAGGTGAAATAGCCATGAATCTTCAAAATACCCCTAGTCAACTATTTTCCAAACTCATCATGATTTTGGCATTTTCTGTACTTACAGCTTGTGGTGGCGGTG
>JAUVCH010000186.1 GCA_030595795.1 Gammaproteobacteria bacterium | reverse complement strand
TGAAACACCATTCCTCTTTCAACGCCAGGGCCATTAATTTCTTTTCCACTTAAGCTAATATTTCCTGAAGTAGGTCTTAAAAAACCAGCAGCAATATTTAATAGCGTGGTTTTCCCGCATCCCGAAGGGCCTAAAACTGATAACAACTCGCCCTGCTTGAGCGTGAAGTTCACATCTTTTAGCGCATGCACAGTTTCCCCTTTAACAGATGGGAAAACCATATTGAGATCTTGAGAAACTAAATCGCTCATAATTTAATTATTTACTAAATAATAAAAATAGGCACCAATGATAAATTGGCGCCTATTTATTCCCTTTATACCAGTTTCTTTACAGGCTATCTATGAATGAGGTATCGACTACTTTTGAATAGTCTTTAAGCGCAGGGTTTTCAGCGGAAGCAAACATTTTGCCCATGTAATCCAGAAGGTTCATGATTTTTCCACCTTTATTGAAATACTGAGATTTTTGCTCACTGACTGTTGGGAAACCAAAACCTGACATCTGGTTTTTAGTTTTATCCACACTCATACCAGCGTCTTTGGCGATTGACGCCATATCAGATTTACCAGCAGCGAATTTAGTATTGTATTCCTGGTTAACTTCTATGAAAGTTCTCACCATTTCCGGATTTTCTTTTGCGAACTTATCGGTGACAGAAGTAATATCGATACCAGTGATTCCGGCGTCATAGGCTTCTTTTACCGTCAAAATAAGTTGACCACCTTCCAAAGCTTTATCGATAGAGTTTTTACCAAACAAACAAGCCATAGAGACGTTACCATCAATTAGAGCAACCGCTCCATCTGCTGGTTCCATATCAACAACCTGGATTTTTGAAGCATCAACATCTAAGACTTTCATCATTTCCTGGTAAACGTAGTCAGCCATTGTTCCTAGTGGAACGGCAACTTTCATACCTTCCAGGTCATCTGCATTTGCCTTTGAAATACTTTTGTCAGCAACACAAGTAGTACCACCCATGCCATAAGTGACCGCTATTTCTACCATTTTGATCGGGGCTTTAGCGTTAACAGCATTTACGAACGGTGCCATACCCTGTGAGTATGAGATGTCGATATCACCTGAAAGCATCGCTTCAGTCATTTCAACACCTGTGGCAAAGTTAGTCCATCTAACCGGAACACCAAAAGCTTTATCAAAAACATTTTTAATTTTTGCTTCCTGGTTTGGCGTTGCCCATTCTAAAAAGAATGCAATTCTAACTTCATCGGCAGCTGCATTTGCGACTGACATGCCTAAATTAACAGCAACAATACTACCTAGAATAAAACTAGTTATTTTTTTCATCGAATTCATTTGTACTCTCCCAATTATATTTAATATGATTTAATTATCTCGAAGGCAATTCGTGTATGAATCTCCCCTGCCAAGTTATGCACTCCATCACTTTTATTAACTACCTGCATGGTTACACAGGTAGAATGGCTATAACAATGCCTATTATTTAAGTTAAAATTAAAGAATTTAATGATAGGGTATTATTACACCCTGATTATTCATTTCAGGTATTACATAGTGCCTAAAATGCCTATCGGCAAAATAGAGCCAGAACAGGGATTAATAGGGAGCCAATTGAAGTGCATAACGCGCTCTTGTCAGCCACCCTCGAAAGCAGATAATACCCGGAGGTCATCACCATCCTGCACTGTTGGAGCATCCCAGTCCTGTTCGGCTACAACCCTATTGTTAATCATCAGTACCAGACCTTCATATTCTTCGAAACCCGCCTCACGCAGCGCTGCTCGAGGCGTGACTGGTGTGTCCATAGTCAATAGAATGTGTTTCTGATTCTGAAATTGCGCCGGGCCATCATCGCCGAAACCAAAAATTGAGATTTTTATAGCCAAACCAGGCGACCTTAGAGATTAAGCCGTTGAATCGTTTCCGCCAGCGGTACTCCCTTGTCGTCCCAACCGCGAAGCGCATAATATTCGGCGAGCATAGTTGACAGATCAGCCACCTCCCCCTTGCCTGCACCACCTTTGGCAGGCTCTTTGACGGTACGCTCAGGCAGCCTGTCGTCTGCATGACTGAATCCAGCTGCGAGATTAAATTGCCTCTCCAAATTCCAGATACGTTCGCCGGTTTCGCGTAATCGATCTACTGTCCAGTCACCATCGCAGGCCGCATCAATCATTGCCGAAAGATGTTCAGGGGCAATAATTGCGTTTGCAAACATGCAAATGCCAGCACTGTCTACCGCGCCGATTAAATCCTGTGTCGTTTTCACCAGTTCGGCCTTACCCTCGGTTGTCACATTGCTGAAGTCCTCCATAAAAGGCCTCGCGCGCATATGACAGGCACCCCGATTTGACGTTGCATAGGCCAATGCCATGCCTTTCATGGCTCGCGGGTCGTAGCCTGGGAATTCCTGCCCCTTGACCACCATGGCTAACTCCGGGCGACCGTATTTTTCACAAAGACGAGCCGAACCTAATCCGATGTCAGCACCAATTCCTTCTCCAGTCGCAGTCAACTCCACTGCACGTACCAGCGCATCGGCATTCCCGAAACGTAGCTCCAGTCCATCGGTGTGATCGAGGGTGAGCACATTCTCTTCGAACAAATCCATCGCAGCAGCAATCGATACACCGAGAGAAATTGGATCCATGCCGTGTTCATTACAGAGAAAATTAGAGTAATTCAGGGTATCCAGATCATCGACACCACACATTGGTCCAAAAGCAAAGGCCGTTTCGTATTCGAGCCCACCGGATGGTAGTTTATAACGCGAACGATCCCCGCCCTGAGGATCACTACCTTTAACCAGAACAGATTCCGGATCAATAGTGGCGACTCGACCACAACCGATGTTACAGGCGAAACAGGCCTTGTTACCTTGCAGGCTGGGCTTATTATCGCTACGGCGTGGCACTCTGACAGAATCCGCGTTGATTGCTTCGACACCCTCGAACTGCACATCACGACAATTACGTGTGGGGAGCGAACCGAACTGGTTAGTCACGTCCATCATATTATGCGTTCCACGGGCGGTGTATCGCTTCTTCATCGGATGATCTTGCATAAAGGCGTTGGTTTCACTAACCGCCTTGAGAAATGCTTTTGCATCGTTGAGTTCAACACCTTTTGTTCCTCGTATTGCGATGGCTTTGAGATTTTTCGACCCCATCACAGCACCAACGCCGGATCGACCAAAGGCGCGATCGATATCGTTAACGATACAGGCGTACTTAACACCGACTTCACCTGCTCGTCCGATACTGGCTATTTTGGTTTGTGGATCACCTAGTTTTGCGCGCAATCCGGGTTCGGTTTCCCACACCGAACGACCCCAGAATTCATCAGCCACATGCAGCTCTGCAACATCGTCTTTGATGGATAAATATACCGGTGACGATGCCCTGCCCTCGATGATTAATATATCGTAGCCCGCCATCTTTAGCTCGGCGCCAAATAATCC
>JAUVCH010000112.1 GCA_030595795.1 Gammaproteobacteria bacterium | reverse complement strand
CGATTCAAACAGGTAGGAATAAGGCTCGTTGGCGAGTTTTAAATAAGTACTGAGAGGAGTATCGAGGTCGGCAAGGACTTCGCGAACCAGGGGAATGCGATTGTAATCGCTCTTTAGTTTATTAAATTGGCGTAAATTCATGGTAATGATCCAAAACGGTTAAACAGGGGTAATACAGAAACAATAGTAGGCCTTCACCATCGCCAGCTTTTAATAACCACCCTGTTTTCCTTACGTTTTAAGTTCATTGCCTAAATCAGGTCTTTTAGTTCGATCATAGAATCTATCACAGCATCTGGCTCATATCTACGAATATCTTCGCCGTGGTTGTATCCGTAACTCATGCAGATAATCTGGAAACCTGCAGCTCGTGCGGCCAGCACGTCCGACTTCGAATCTCCCAGCATTAGAGAATTATTGGGCGTAACTTGCATTTCTCCGGCTGCAGTGAGTAAAGGCAAAGGGTCTGGTTTCTTACGCGCTGTGTCGTCACCGCAGATAGACACTTCGAAATATGGTGCAATGCCGATTTGCTCCAGTAGCGGTACAGTGAAAGATCGCGCTTTGTTGGTCACACAGCCTAAACGATAACCGCGAGATTTCATGTAGTCCAGGCCTTCGATAACGCCATCGTACAGACGACTACGCACGCAGATATTGTTTTCGTATATTTGCCAGAAGATTGGTAAGGCCTTGTCAAACAGCTCAGCATCCGGTTCATCATCAAGATTATTCACCAGTGTACGTTTAACCAGTTTCTCAATGCCATTGCCAACCCAGTGCCTGATCGCATCTTCACCGCGCTCGGGCAAGCCGAGCTGCAACATCATTTGGTCAGCGCTGAAAGCCAGATCCGGCACGCTATCGACCAGGGTGCCGTCGACATCGATCAGCACCAGTTCTGGCGTTTTCAGCTGGCTCAAATCGAATTTACCTCAGCCAGTTTTTGTCGAAATTCCTCGATGATACTATTGTAATGATTAGCATCGCTGGCTTCGCTATGGCCGAATATTCCCGAACCAGCGACAAAGGTATCGGCACCAGCAGCGGCTATTTCGGCAATATTGTCAACCTTCACACCGCCATCGACTTCGAGTCGGATATCATGCCCCGACTCATCGATTAACTGCCGGACCTGACGTAACTTGTCAAGCGTACTCGGGATAAAGCTCTGCCCACCAAACCCAGGATTCACCGACATCAATAAAATCATGTCGACTTTATCCAGCACGTAATCCAGATAACTCAACGGGGTCGCGGGATTAAATACCAGCCCAGCATGGCAGCCGCTCTCACGAATCAGGCTCAGGCTGCGGTCGATATGATCCGAAGCCTCGGGATGAAAGGTAATATAGCTAGCACCGGCTTTGGCAAAGTCTGGAATAATTCGATCAACCGGCTTTACCATCAAATGCACATCAATCGGCGCGGTCACACCGTGCTTACGTAAAGCCTCGCAGACCAATGGCCCGATAGTCAAATTAGGAACATAATGATTATCCATGACGTCGAAATGAACAATGTCTGCGCCTGAAGCGAGGACATTATCGACTTCTTCACCCAGTCTCGCGAAGTCGGCTGAAAGGATGGAAGGTGCTAAGCGGTAATCGGACATAACAGTTTCTCGGATTAAACAAAAAAAGCCGACACTAGTCGGCTTTTGAAGTTAAGGCAAAACGGTTTTTCTTAAAACCGTCAATAGTTTTATTTAAGACTACCAATATAGTCTGCCAGATTCTCAATATCCGCGTCTTTCAAAGCAGCAGCCATGGCGTTCATGGTTGGGTTTTTACGAGTGCCACTACGGAAATCAGTCAAGTTCTTCTTAATGAAAGCGGCATCTCTACCGGCCAGAGAAGGGTAAGTAGGTACGACACTTTTGCCCCCTGCACCATGACAACCGATACAACCTTTAGCGGCATAAGTCGATTGACCTGCAGTCGCATCGGCGAAAGCAGAACCATTGAATCCCAGCACTAGCGCTAGAACGAAAGCTGAAACGAATTTCATATTTATTAACTCCTGGAGTAGTAAATTGTGGTATGCCATAAGATAATGGCGTCTATAAAAATCTGTGCCATTGTGGCAAAGGCCATTGCTGTTGTAAAGAATACAACCCACAGCATTAATCAATGCTGAACATTAAACTATGAGCGACTTAAAAGAATATAGCCAAAAAATCAGAAGCGATTTGAAAATCCAGTCCGAATGGGCTGATTTTCAGCTCGACTTCTATACCACCTGGGGGTTGTTTTCACCGCGAGCAATCGACGATGGTTCAAAGATGTTACTCAAGTATCTCGACATTAAAGCGACTGACGACTGTCTGGATCTCGGATGCGGTTATGGAGTGCTGGGTTTGAACATGGCTAAAGCAGCGCCCGAAGGTCATACATTACTGGTCGATAAAGATTTTGTCGCGGTCGATTATTCGGAAAAAAACCGTCTGGCGAATAAAATCGAAAACACTAGTTGCCTGTTAAGCAATGGCTTCAAGCAGATACCTAAACAACAGTTCGATATCATCGTCTCCAACATACCTGCCAAGGTCGGCAAGGAAATGCTCTACATTTACCTGTTCGATGCGCTGGATTATTTAAAACCGGGTGGATCGTTTTATATCGTCACCATTACTGGTCTTCGACAGTTCTTCAAACGCGGATTCAACGAAGTCTTCGGTCACTACGAAAAAATTAAACAGGGAAAAACTTACACCGTCGCTCGGGGTATTAAAGCGAGCTAACCTTTCTCGAATCGTTGTTTAACCTGTTGCATTAAATCCCTGGCGACCTGGTTGTTGCTACCCAAACAGTTAACATGGCCCATTTTTCTACCGACGCGAGCCTGCTTTTTACCGTAGAGATGTAGTTTGGCATTTTTTAGCGATACCAGTTCTTTCCAGTCGGGCTCACCAGATTCTGGCCAGATATCTCCTAGTACATTCCACATTGCGACAGGCGTATGTTGTTTACTGTTGCCCGCCGGTAATCCACAAATCATTCGCACCTGTTGCTCAAACTGCGAGGTGTAACAGGCATCCAGCGTATAGTGACCGGAGTTATGCGGGCGTGGTGCCATTTCATTGACCAGTACGGCATCATCGGTCGTAATAAAAAACTCTACCGCCAGAACACCGCAGTAATCAAGACCAGCTGCAATTTTACTCGCCGCCAGCTTCACTTCTTCCTGCCTGGCTACCGAAAGTTCAGCCGGTGCGGCAGAGACGTCGAGAATACCGTTAACATGCTGATTCTCTGCCACCGGAAAACAGTCGATTTCTCCGCCCTGGCTACGACATAAAACAACCGAAACCTCTTTCGCCAGCTCGACTTTTTTCTCCAGTACGCAGGGTTGCTTGTTTAACTGCTCAAAGGCGGCAGGCAAGTCATCGAAGGATTCACAAACAATCTGCCCTTTGCCATCATAACCCAGCGTCGCTGTTTTCAAAATAGCCGGGTAGAGAAAGCCTTTAGCATTTTCGAGGTCACTTTGATTTTCGATTGCGATATAAGCGGCCGTATTTAAGCCTTGCTCGATAATAAACTGCTTTTCCAGTTTACGATGCTGCGCGACGCGAAAGGCACTCGCCGAGGGATGCACCGGCACCGCTTTGGCCAGATAATCAAGCGCATCGGCCGGAATGTTTTCGAACTCTGTGCTCACCACGGCACAGTTTTGAATCAAATAATCGAGCGCCTTTTGATCATCATAAGTGGCCGTCAAATGTTCACTCGCCATACCACCAGCCGGGCTATTCGGGTCGGGGTCGAGCACTATCACTTCGTAACCCATGGTTCGCGCTGCGGTGACAAACATACGGCCAAGCTGGCCGCCACCGAGCATACCGAGGGTGGCAGGAGGTAGAATCGGCATAGTTAATCCTCTGGCGGCAAGCTCATTTGCTGCACAGTATCTTTTTGATTTTGACGAAACTCTGTGAGTTTATCAGCCAGCTCGGGGTCATTCAGGGCCAACATCGATACTGCGAAAAGTGCCGCGTTAATCGCCCCCGCTTTACCTATGGCAAAAGTTGCTACAGGAATACCTTTTGGCATTTGCACGATTGATAGCAATGAATCCTGGCCACGTAAATGCTCTGATGGTACGGGCACACCGAGCACCGGTACTGTCGTATGCGCAGCCAGCATTCCCGGCAAATGCGCCGCCCCACCCGCGCCGGCGATGATGCAGGCAATCGAATTATCCACCGCTGATTTGGCGAAATCCGCTAGCAAATCAGGTGTACGATGTGCGGACACAACTTTCGCCAGGTGCTCTACACCAAAACACTCAAGGTATTCAACCGAGTGCTGCATTACTGGCCAATCGCTATCGCTGCCCATTACCACGGCAACCACTGGTTTCGACATGACTTTCTCCGAGTCTGCTTTTAAAAAAGCGGGAGATTATAACGCTTTTTTAAAAACAAAAGGATAGTTTCAAAATTAATTTCGAATCCTGACCGCTGTGATATGATCCATCACCAGATACCTAATATTCCACGACCGATACAGCTCCTAACAATTCTTTATGGCAACGACTAACACAGCAATCCGCGAAACCCATCTCAATTATCTTGAACTCATCGCCCGCGGTAAGGTACGCGATATTTACGCCATCGACGACGAGCACATGCTCATCGTGACTACCGATCGCCTTTCGGCGTTTGACGTTGTCTTCGAACAGGCTATTCCCAAAAAAGGCGAGTTACTCACCGAGGTATCTAACTTCTGGTTCGAGAAAACCGCCAACATAGTCACCAACCATTTAACCGATTTAAAGCTGGAGGATTATGTTTCTGCCGAGGACTTGCCAGGCCTGAAAAATCGCTCGATTATCGTCAAACGCCTAAAAACTCTACCAGTTGAAGCCATTGTGCGTGGTTATGTCATTGGTTCCGGCTGGAAGGACTACCAGGCGACCGGCCAGATTTGCGGCATTGAGTTACCCAGTGGACTACAACAGGCGGCAAAATTACCGATACCGATATTCACACCTTCGACCAAAGCATCTGTCGGTGATCACGACATCAATGTCAGTTTCGAAGATACCGTGGTACTCATCGGTGAAGAAAAAGCCAATCAAATCAAAGAGATTAGTATCCAGCTCTATAATCTGGCGTCAGACTACGCGGCCGAACGCGGCATTATCATTGCTGACACAAAATTTGAATTCGGGGTCGATGATCACGACCAGATAGTTTTAATCGATGAGATTCTATCACCGGACTCATCGCGCTATTGGCCGGCCGACAGCTACCAGCCCGGAATTAGCCCACCGAGTTACGACAAACAATTTATCCGCGATTACCTGGAAACGTTGGACTGGGACAAAACTCCGCCAGCACCGCAAATTCCGCAGGATATCATCGAAAAAACGCAGCAAAAGTATCAGGATGTGCACGATATTCTGCTGAGTTAACCGGCCCGGTATGGCTCCCGATCTACCCGAAAGCTATTACCTCGACAATGTAACCACTCTGTTCGACCATGTCGAAAGCGTTTACGCCGACATCTTCGAAACCGAGCAGCTAGCATTCCTGACAGGGTTTCGTAGCCTGGACGAAGACAGCCAAAAACTCTACATCCGCCTTCTCAATCGGAGCCGCCTGTGGTTTCGTATAAGCAAACTCGATTATCCTGAAATAAACGACATACCAAAATCCCTGCTGCAACTCCAACAAATGGGATTTATACAAATCGATGCGGCTATTGAAACGGAAGCCATTCTTGGATTATTCAACAAAAAAGAATTACTCGCCTTACATTCCAAATCAAAACAGTTAAAAAATCTTAAGCGCCAGGAACTGGAAAATTATTTATTTGCAGAATTCGATCAAATGTTTTTCAACCAGCTATTGAATAGCGATAGCTTCATAAAGGTCGAGCAAAAGAATACCTACCTCCTTGTCCAGATGCTTTTTTTCGGCAATCTAAATCAATCGATGACAGATTTCGTATTGCGCGATCTGGGTCTATACCAATTCGAAAACTATCTCATCGATGCTGAGAGCCGACCTTTCACCAGTAACCTCGAAATAGAGCAGTATTGGCTACTGCATGAACTGGACTCTATGATCAATTTAGCCGAGGACACCGAAAACTTACTGCTATGCTTTGCCAACCTGCCAGAAAACTCAAAACCCGAATCGCCCATTTACAGAAAAGCCGAGCGATTAAAATACGAGATCGCTCGACAAGTCGAACGTATAGGGGAACTTGACCTGGCTCTCGACCTATATCAACAATGCGAACTACCGCCGAGCCGCGAGCGCATCGCTCGCATCTATAAGCAACAAAAGAATATCGAATTGTCGATGGCCATTTGCAGACAGATTATCGATTCACCTATCGATGAAGCGGAAATTCAGTTTGCCAACGAATTTTCGACTCGTTTAGCGAAACGCTATCGATTAAGTCCCATCGCTGAGGTCAGGCAATACCAGCCCGAAATAGTTGACCTGGAACTGAATCACAATACTAACGTAGAACAGGCAGTCGCCGAACATCACCAGTCAAGCCACCCCGACCAGCAATGCTTTTACCTGGAAAACAGTCTTTTCAATGGCGTACTGGGATTGCTGATCTGGGATGCGATATTCGCACCTCTAGCGGGCGCTTTTTATAATCCATTCCAGTATCGGCCCAATGACTTCTACACGCATGATTTTGTTCGGCGGCGAGCAAATATTTTTGACAGGGTATGGGATTCGTTTCATAGCAACGACGATATCTGGAAAATTGTGTCGGAGCGCTGGGCGGAGAAGCAGGGCTTGATGAACCCACTGGTCGACTGGCATAGCCTGAGTCTGGATATAATCGAACTCGCATTGAAACGAATTGATCATCAGCATTGGCTGCGAATTTTCGAACGGATTCTAGGCGATCTACGAAATCATAGTGCAGGCTTTCCCGACCTGATTTTATTTCCAGCTAACGAAAAATACCGCTTGATAGAAGTCAAAGGCCCCGGCGATAAACTACAGAAAAATCAGCAACGCTGGATGGCCTATTTTGCCGATCATGGCATTCCACACGAGGTCGCGCGAGTAAGCTGGATTAACCAGTCGGCAACTGAAACATGACTAGCCCGTTAAAAATAGGCATTCGTCAACTGGTTGAATTTTGCTGTCGTAGCGGAGACCTGGGGTTCGAAGGTGGCCCTTCGGCCTCTGCACTGGAAGGTTTACGCACACATCAGAAGATACAGAAGCGTTATCACAAAGAAGCCATCGCCGAGCATCGACTAAAACTGACATTCGAAATTGACGGAACCAGTATCGAACTGGGCGGTCGCATCGATTTGCTATTCGATCAGGAAAGCCCGCCGCGAGTCGAAGAAATTAAAACCATTTATAGCCTTATGAATTCGTTTTCAGAGCGCTACGACGAACCCCACTGGGCGCAGGTGAAGTGTTATGCCGCTGGTTATGCCATCGAACAGAATATCGACCGTGTCGTCACCAGCCTGAACTACGTTAACCTGTTCAACCAGCAGGAATATCGCCAGACAAAAACCTTTGAGCGCGAAGAACTCGAAACTTTTTTGCATGAAATTCTGCAGCAGTATTTAAACTGGTACCGGCTTGTCGAAGCACAGCGGCGGCAAACCCTGACCAGCGCCAGTAGCCTGGAATTTCCGCATCAGGATTTTCGTCCGCATCAACATTATTTTGCCGCCCAGGTATACCGCAATATCCAACGCCAGGGGCAACTGATGGTCGAGGCGCCCACCGGCTCGGGCAAAACCATCAGCACCCTGTTCCCGTCGGTGAAGGCTATCGGTGAAGACATTATCGATCAGATTGTCTATTTGTCGGCCAAGACATCGGGGCAAAATCAGGCCGTCGTCGCGGTTGAAAATATGGTTGATCAGGGGCTGGAGATCAGCTATCTGGTGATTCAGGCCAAGGCTAAAGCATGCCCTTGTAACAACAATGATGCGGAAATTAATATGGATGGAAAATGCCTGCGTTGTATTGGTTTTTTCGATCGGCTAGGCGAAGCCAGGGAAGTTTTAATAAAACAAAAGCATTTAGGCAACAAAACCATTCAAAGTACCGCAGACGAATATCAGCTCTGCCCTTTCGAGCTTTCGTTACAAATGTTGCCCTGGGCAGACATTATCATCGCCGATCTCAACTACGTCTTCGATCCCATGGTGCAATTGAGTTATTTCAAAACCGACAGTAAACGTAAGCTGCTACTCATCGACGAACTGCATAATCTGGTGGATCGTGCGCGTGGTATGTATTCAGCCGTGATCAGTCGGCAGCAAATCAAACAGGCTACCGCCCGAGATAATAATGCCAACGTCGTCCGCGCATTAAACGGCGTCAACCGAGCACTCGATAAACAACTTCGCGAACAGGAGGAAGAACAGACTGTCAGCGACGATGCCGACCTCTCTTTTACCAGAGCGATTCGACGTTTCAGTGAAAAATTAAATCTGGATATCTTCGGTGATAAGAAAATAAGCGCCGAAACGCTGGAATTCGCAAAAGCGGTTTACCGTTACCAGGCTATTCACAATCTATATGGCGACCATCACAAAACTATTAGCATCAAGCCACTGAAACAACGTCAGATAAAACTGTTATGCCTGAACGCTTTCGAATACTTGCGCGAAATTTATCCACTATTCGACTCGGTATGCGGGTTTTCTGCTACGTTGACCCCAGACAGCTACTTCCTACCGGCGCTTGGATTCGAAGCCCCGACGCAAGCACTCAGGCTGGAATCCTGTTTCCCCACAGAGCGACTGCAGGTGAGTACCTGTAGCTTTGTCGATACGCGATATCAGCAACGCGAAGCTTATATCGACCAAATATGTGCGACTATTCACCGCTGCTATCAGGCTCGGCCGGGTAATTACCTGGTGTTTTTCTCATCTTACTATTTCATGCAACAGGTTTACGAGCGTTTCCTCAAGCACTATAAGGCGCTACCAACCATGCTTCAGACCAGGGATTCTAACGACGAACAACGCCGAGAATTTATAGATGAATTTGTAGCAGACAAAAAAACCCTGGGCTTCGTCATCATGGGAGGGATCTTCGCCGAGGGTATCGACTACCAGGGAGAATCACTCATCGGTGCCATCGTCGTCGGTGTCGGGCTACCGCAGGCTAGCGACGAGCAAAAACTTATCGAGCAGGATTTCCAACGACTCGGCTTAAATGGCTTCGATCATGCCTACCGATTCCCCGGCCTCACTCGAGTGCAACAAAGCGCCGGAAGAGTGATACGCAGTGAAAATGATCGAGGTATTGTCATCCTGCTCGACCGCCGATTTCAACACATTGCTTACCGGCAACACTACCCTGCCCACTGGCAGCCACAGCATTGCGAAACTATCGATAGCCTGGAACAGTCATTACTGGAGTTCTGGCAAGACTAACCGCCACCCATCTTCGCAGTAACGCTATCGATCTTATCCTGCATCGACTGCTCACGATCCGTGCGCGTGCCGACCCGTAACGTGCTGCCGATACGCACCGCACCAAGTTCGTGCAGCTTTTCGTGGCATTGCTTGATCGCAGCCATGACGTCGTCCCATTCGCCTTCAACATTGGTACCGTAGCCATGCATTTGATGCTCCAGCCCGGCAGCTTCGAAAATGTTCTGACACTCCGCAACATATGGAGATACCGACAAACCGACACCCATTGGTACGACACAGACATCAACTAGTACTTTCATTATTTTTTACCTGTTTGATTTAATATTGGTATTTTACTTTTATTCCACCAATCCAGCCGCCCGCTCAAACTTCTTCACCAGAATGCCTTCGTCTCCGCAACAATTCGCCGCGCATTTTTTCACTTCATTCAAGGCATCGACATCCAGTTCTAACCAGTCGGAGACCGGTGCATTCTCGGTGGCGCAGTCGCAGCTAATATCGGTATGGCCGTAGACATGCCTCAGACCTATCTCGTGTGCATTGGCAGCGGCGGTATCGATAATCGCATTCGGTGTTGGTGGAATATGCGATAACTGATATGCCGGAAAAAACTTGGTGATATGCCAGGGGCTGTCGGCGCCGAGATTGTCACGAATCCATTCGGCGATTTGTTTTAGCTCCTGCGGGTCATCGTTTTTACCCGGTATGACATTGGTGCGTGTCTCCACATGAATGCCCAGCTCCTGCGCCCGCTTGATCGAGCCTAATACCTGCTCGACATTACTCACCGGGCAAACGTCCTTGTAGAAGGCATCAGACATGCTTTTGACATCGGAACACAGAACATCGATATAAGGCGCCATGACTTCGAGCGCTTCATTAGTGACAAAACTATTCGACACATAAACCGTGAACAGACCTGCCTCACGCGCTAGCCTGGAGACATCGATCACATACTCAAGCCAGACCGCAGGCTCCGAATAGGTAAAAGCAATACCATCGACGCCGTGCTTTAGCGCGGTCGCTACCATTTGCTCGGGGTTAACCCAGGCCTCGGTAGATTCACCTTTGGCGAGACTGTCTAGCGCCTCGACACCCCAGGATATCTCCAGATTATGGCAACCCTTACAACGAAAATTACAGCCGAAACTACCAATCGACATCACCTGACTATCGGGGCGGAAATGGTAAACAGGCTTGTTGCGTATCGATTCGACCTCGATGGCCGAAACAATGCCGTAGGACAGGTTATATAATGTACCGCCTCGATTCACATGCGCCTGACAGAAACCACGTTGGCCGTGACGCAGGCGACAACGCCACAGGCACAGGTTACACACCACGTCGCCATTATCCATGGGTTGCTGGAGAGCGGTTTCAATCAGTTGGTAACTGTCGGGCATAGCGGTTGGAGGTCATAAAAAGGACGATAAACAAAGTGTAGTGTAAGCCGGGCTCAATACAATCACAGCAATCACAGGGGTAAGCAGGCTTAGCGCAACTAGCTCGCGTTTTTACCAGTAATTCCCGCAGTGAGCACAAATCGCATGGCCTCATCCATGCCCATCTGACAGGGCTTAATTTTTTTACGCGGAACCATCAGGGTAAATCCACCGACCATGTAACTCATCGGAATATACACTAACGCACTATCCGGGTTCCGAAGCGCATCCGGCAGACGCTCAGTTTCTTCCTGAGTGATGAAACCGATCATTTCCATATCGTTAAAGTTCACGATGACGACCTGGCCAAAGCCATCTTTCTTCGGCGAAAAGAAGTCAAACAGATCACGCATGACACGGTAAATTGTTTTGATCAACGGCAGGCGATATAAAATCTGTTCGCCAAATGCGAATAGCTGCCGGATAAATATAGCCTTCATCAACAGACCAACAAAAAACACCACAACCACACCAGCGATCATTCCCAAACCAGGGAAGTAAAACGCGTTGGGTAAAAGCCAGCGCAGGGCACCACCCATAACCTGCTCTGAAGAGACAGATAACCAGAACAACAGATAAATTGTCAGAACTACGGGTAGCAGAGTTATAAACCCGGTTAGCAATGTTGTACCAATAGATTTGAACATGATGAAAACACCCAGCCAGATTCAAGCAATTCGCATTATCGCCAAGAATAACACCTGAACCTGCGCCAATCCGACAAAATTTTAATCAAACCCCGATTCAGGCTTGACTAGAACCCCGCTCATCTATTTAATACGCGCTTCCAACCTATACGCCCAGGTAGCTCAGTCGGTAGAGCAGGGGACTGAAAATCCCCGTGTCGGTGGTTCGATTCCGCCCCTGGGCACCATTTCAAGACTTCTTATAGTCCGTTAAAGCCCAGCATCAACCCCGCTATCCTTATTTGAAGCCATTCTATTGTTTGGTATCGTCCAACAGGGTATATTAAAAGCCACCGCCAAAGTGTAGCTGAATATGTAGCTATATTGGCGTCCATAGTTTCAAATGTGTAGTTAGAGGGTTTTAAGGATGGCTTTAACAGTAAAGCAGATTGAAAATGCTAAACCAAAGGATAAAAAATACTCACTTTCAGCAGGAAAAAGCCTATTTTTAGTGGTATCTCCAGCTGGAGGAAAGCTATGGAAGTATCGATATCGTATTGATGGAAAAGCTAGTGAGTATTCAATGGGCTCATACCCTGATATTTCTTTAGCTGAAGCCTCTGAAAAAGTCCTGGCCTTAAGGAAAGTCGTTCAACAAGGGGTACATCCCGAATGGCACTTACTTAAGCTTTTTAGGGTGACCATTTTCAATGACTTCTTCGCGGGCCAGATACCTGGGTTTAGTGAGTAAAGGATATGGTTTGGGTCTTCGCTTGACCGCCCTGGGCTCTATTCTGCCCGATCTATT
>JAUVCH010000012.1 GCA_030595795.1 Gammaproteobacteria bacterium | reverse complement strand
CACCGGTTCATACTAATTAAGAGGTTAAACTTCAATGTTTAAGAAAATTTTATATCTCGCTCTACTTTTAGGCTTATCTAATACCAGCGTCCTCGCTGAGGAGCGAATTTATGTGGGTATCCAGGGTTCCGAATTTAACCTTGAAGACGATTCGTTAGATGTGAAACCGGGCGCCCTGGTATTGCGTTTTGGCGGGTATATAGATGAAGGTGCGGCTATCGAAGTGAGAGCTGGATTAGGCATGAATGGCCTGGAAGATACCAACAATGTTAGCGGCTCCGTTTTCGAATATAACGTCGAATCTGTGCTGGGAATATATGGTCTTTATCATGTTGGTTGGGGTAGCGATGCCTCCGCATATGGAATTTTTGGATTCACCGAAGCTGAAATAAAAGAATTCTCGATCTCTGGTCGACAAAGCGCTCAGCAAAGCAGTCTTTCTGCTGGCATAGGACTCAACATTGCTGGCTTCAACTTCGAGTTTATGCATTACATAACTGACCCAGACTTCGATATAACGGCGATTAGCTTTGGCTATGTATCCTCTTTTTAAACGATCAGTATTTTAATTGAGCCAGAATAAAACAAACCCCGCTATTGCGGGGTTTGTCGTTTTAGCCGATTAAGTTATGGTTTGAGTATTCCTGCCCAATCTTGCTAGTATGGGGTCGATTTAAACTGTTCTGGTGATTATGCCTGTATTTGGAATAAGCCAATCTCCATGGTATTGCGCGTTTGCAGTGGTGGTTTATTCTCTATCCCTCTCCATTTATTCGCCCACTGCTAATGCGTTTTTTAGCCGCACCTACAGCACACTCGAGGAGTCTCAGCCGTTAAATGGCGATTTCGACGATATCCTGCGTCTGGGTAAATTGCGCATTCTGGTACCCCAGGACTTTACCAGCGTCACCTATTTGCCTCGTCGTCGCTCACCACTGGCTGAGCAGCAGCGTATTGCCGAAGCCTTTGCTGAATCTCATGGGTTAACCCCTGAGCTAGTCCTGGTGAAAAATTTTGCCGAGCTTATTCCTGCACTGGAATCTGGTAGAGGCGATATCATTATTAATAACCTGACGATTAACGAGCAAAGGCGCAAGAAAATCAGCTTTTCGGTGCCGGTCGATCATGTCAAAGAACAGATAGTCGTGCGCAAGGACGAGAAGCGAATTAGCCGAGTACGTGATCTCGATGGTAAAACCATCATGGTGAATCGAGATTCAACCTTCTGGCATGCACTGCAATGGCTTAAGCAAAAAAAGTATCCGCAGATTAATTTGCTAGCCGCCCCTGATCATGTCAAACGCGAACAAATTCTCGATCTATTGATCAAGGGCGATATCGATGCCACCATACTCGATAGTAACCTGCTGGAAATATTCTTGGCTTATCGTAATGACATAAAGCTGGCCGCTAATTTTAGCGGCCAGCGCAATATCGGTTGGGGGGTTCGTAAAAACGCGCCACGATTAGTCAGTGAGATTAATCGGTTTTTACAGCTCGAACACATGGCGGATAAGGGTGGCACTATTCATACGGGTGATTTCGACCAGATTAAGAAGCGTAAGCTGCTTCGCGTTTTACTTCGAAACAATGCAGCTTCTTATTTTCTCTATCGTGGCGAGCTTCAGGGCTTTGAATACGAACTCGCCAGGGAGTTCGCACGTTATCACAATTTGCGGCTGGAAGTGGTCGTGCCGCCGAGCCATCGAGAGTTTTCTGCCTGGCTGCTTGAAGGCAAAGCCGATATCGCCATGGGCTTTCTGCAGGCCGATGAAAAGCAGCAGAGCCTGGGTATCAAGTATTCGCAACCATACCATTATGCAAGGCAACATATTGTTGTGCCGAAAGACAGCCGGATTACACAATTATCCGATCTAAAAAAACATCACATCACGGTTCGGCGCAGTAGCAGCTACTGGAAAACTCTATCCAGTCAGCAAAAACAGGGAGCTGAATTTGGATTGCTGGCAGCCGACGACCAATTTGAAACCGAGCAGCTCATACAGCAAGTTGCCAAAAATAAACTCGATGCCACTATGGCTGATGAACATATACTCAATATCGAGCTGGCGCGTTCGGTAAAAGTTAAATCAGGTTTTGTACTGACAGAGGAAATCCCGCATGTCATTGCCATGCGCGCAAGAAACTCTGAATTAAAGAAAACCATCGATAAATTTATCAAGCGAATTTATAAAGGTGAGTTTTACAACGTGGTTTATCGGAAATATTTCGAAAGCAATAAGTCGATTACAAAACTGGCAGACGGTCGTGTTGTCGATACCTTAAATAGCGGGATTTCTCCCTTTGATAATCTGGTGAAAAAATACGCTGACCAATACGGCTTCGACTGGCGTTTAATAGCAGCGCAAATGTTTCAGGAAAGTGGCTTCAACCCCAAAGCCAGGTCGCCTGCCGGTGCTCGAGGGCTCATGCAACTCATGCCTCGTACGGCGCGTTCTCTGGGTATCAATAAATTTGAAGATCCAGCCCACAGTATTCGGGGAGGCGTTAAATACATGGACTGGTTACGCGCCCGCTTCGATGTCGAGCTACCCATCTCGGAACGTCTGTGGTTTTCTCTGGCGGCTTACAATGCCGGGATCGGCCATGTGCACGATGCCAGGCGACTAGCCAGACAGCTCGGACACGACCCCGATCGCTGGTTCGACCATACCGAAAACGCGATGTTATTACTGTCGAAAAGTAAATACGCGCAAAAGGCCAGATATGGTTTTGTAAATGGTAAGGAACCCGTCAACTATGTGCGCGATATAAAACAGCGGTTTGAGGCCTATGTCGAATTGAGTGGCAGACTGCTTAGCCAAAGTTTTCAGTCGCCAGATTTCAAACCTGCATTGCAGTCAAGCCGATTAAATTATAAACATCCTCCGCTGAACAACCGCGTGAGAGATCGTTTGCTGGCTTATTTAAACCCTGCATTATCGGCCCAGTAGCTTTTGCACCAGCAAATCGTTGGGTCAGTTTGTAACCAATATTAGCAGCGTTTAAATCCGGAAAAATGAGCACATTGGCCCTGCCTTTAATGCTGGAGTTGGGCATTTTTTGACCCGATATCGAGGGCACAATGGCCGCGTCGAGTTGAACTTCACCATCAATTGCGAGATCGGGTAAAGCCTGTTTTACCAGATTAGTCGCCTCGCGCACCTTATCGACCATTTCGTGGTTCGCGCTACCATTGGTAGAAAACGATAGCATTGCGACACGGGGTTCCTCATCTAGCATTCTTTTCGCGGATTCGGTTGAGGCGATTGCAATTTCTGCTAACTGCTCTGTAGTTGGGTTGACCACCAGAGCACAGTCAGAAAATATCATGCTCTGTTTAATTTCGTGGTGGTCGGCATCGAATACCATGAGCATGAAACTCGATACCGTTTTAAAGCCGGGCGTGACACCGATAATCTGTAACGCTGATCGCACGCGATCACCGGTGGTGTATTGAGCACCCGCGATTGAGCCATCGGCGTCACCCGCCTGTAACATCAGGTCGGCAAAATATAACGGGTCTTTGGCCAGCTGACTAGCCTGCTCCTCGGTCATTCCTTTTTTGGCTCTCAGCTGATGTAGAAGAGTTGCATATTGCTCAATCCGAGGGGAAGTTTCAGGATCTTCGATGCTAATTTTGGCAAGACTAAAACCAGCTTTTTTGGCCGAAGATTCGATAGCATCACGGTTACCAACGAGAATGCAGCGAGCTATTTCATCGGCCGTGGCACGAACGGCAGCCTCAATGACTCGCATGTCCCCCCCTTCCGCGAGAACGATATTACGCGGTGGCATATTATTTTTTTTAATGCTAAGCAAAGAATTATTCATTGTTCCGTGACTTCATATCTGGGGCAAAATAGGCTCTTGGTGACTATTTTGGAAGGGACTGGTATACAATATACTATACCGTATGTGGTATGTTCTATCGACGCCATTTTTGGAACACTCATAAATAATTAGAATGTTAATTTTAACCGTTAACTGCACAGACGTCATGCCTGATCAGGCTGGCCTGTCCACATCTATTGGGTTAGGTAAATGAAAATTGGTGTATTAAAAGAAATACATGCGGGCGAGAAGCGCGTAGCGACCACACCGGATGTTGCCGAGAAACTGATTAAATTAGGTTTCGAAGTGGTTGTCGAAGCTGGTGCCGGTGAAGCTGCTAACTTCTCCGATAAGTCTTATATTGATGCGGGTGCCAGCATTAACAAAAACGCCCAATCGACTTATGCGGTTTCGGACTTAATCATAAAGGTTCGTGCTCCAGAAAAAAACCTGAACACCGAAACGCATGAAATCGAATTAATGCAACGCGGTAGTCGGCTTATTAGTTTTATCTGGCCGGCTCAAAACGAGCCTTTACTCAAGCAGTTGGCTGATCACGGTTCAACAGCGCTGGCAATGGATAGTATTCCACGTATCTCACGTGCGCAAAAGCTCGATGCTCTGAGTTCGATGGCAAATATTGCAGGCTATCGAGCGGTTGTCGAAGCTTCCAATCAGTTTGGTCGTTTTTTCGCAGGCCAGATTACTGCTGCGGGTAAAGTGCCGCCTGCCAAGGTCATGGTAATTGGTGCCGGGGTTGCTGGTCTGGCCGCTATTGGTACGGCTAAATCTCTCGGTGCGATAGTGCGTGCCTTCGATACCCGTCCCGAAGTGAAGGATCAAATTCTGAGTATGGATGCCGAATTTCTCGAACTCGAGTTCGAAGAAGATGGTAGCGGTGAAGGTGGTTACGCCAAAGTAATGAGTAAAGAATTCATCGAAGCCGAAATGGCTCTGTTCGCTGAGCAGGCCAAAGAAGTTGATATCATTATTACGACTGCACTGATTCCAGGCAGGCCTGCACCGAAACTGGTCACTGAAGCAATGGTAAAAAGCATGCGCGACGGTGGTGTTATCGTCGATCTTGCTGCGGAGCAGGGTGGTAACTGCGAACTCACGGCACCCGGCAAGGTAGTTAAAAAACATGGCGTCAATATCGTTGGCTATACCGATTTACCGAGTCGTATGGCTGCTCAGTCTAGCCAGTTATACGCAACCAATATTTATAACTTGCTCGAAGAAATGTGTCCCGAGAAAAATGGTGAGCTCGAAGTCGATTTCGAAAATGTTGTGGTACGGGGCGCCACGGTGGTGAACAGCGGTGAAATTACCTGGCCGCCGCCGCCAATAGAAGTTTCTGCCCGTCAGCCCTCTTATAGCGGGCAGACCAAGGAAGTTGAGGTGGAAACGCAAAAATCCGAGCCTAAAAAACCATCAAAAGTAGTGCTGGCGGCGAAGAGCGCCTGGTTACCCATTTTTATCTGCGGTCTGGCTCTGTTTGGTCTCGGTCTCGTCGCCCCGGCCTCGTTCATGTCGCATTTTACTGTTTTTGTTCTGTCCTGTTTTATTGGTTATATGGTGATCTGGAACGTGTCGCCGTCGCTGCATACGCCATTGATGAGCATCACTAATGCAATCAGTAGTATTATCGTGCTCGGAGCGATAACTCAGTTGTCGTCAGATAACCCGATCATCATGTATTTATCGATTATTGCGGTATTCATTACCAGCGTGAACATTATCGGTGGATTTTCAGTTACGCAACGCATGTTGCAAATGTTTAAGGGGTAGTCGGCGTGTCTGAAAATTTAATATCGGTCTCGTACCTGGGTGCCGCGGCATTATTTATCCTCGCACTCGGTGGTTTGAAGAATAATGAATCGGCTCGCCGTGGAAACCTCTACGGCATCATCGGCATGACCATAGCCGTACTGGTCACCATATCGGCGTTCGTCACTAAAAATTATAATGTGCTCATCGTGGTTATGGCTGGTGGTGGCGCGCTCGGATTCGTACTCTCGCGTCGTGTACAAATGATGCAAATGCCGGAACTGGTTGCAATACTGCATAGCCTGGTCGGTCTGGCTGCGGTGTTAATCGGTTACGCAAATTTTCTCGATACCAGTATCCAGCTTGTCGGCGTCGAAAAGACGATCCATGAAATCGAAATATACATCGGTGTCGGTATCGGTGCGATGACTTTCACCGGTTCAATCATCGCCTACGGTAAACTTAGTGGCATGATCGGTGGTCAGCCGATGCTATTACCGGCACGCCACTGGTTGAACCTGGCGATGCTTATCGGGGTAATCGTCGTCGGTATCGAATTTGTCGGCGCTGAGACTCACGGCGATGCCGAGATGATGTTAATCATTATGACTCTGATTACTCTGGCGTTCGGTATACATATGGTGGCAGCTATCGGCGGGGCTGATATGCCTGTCGTTATCTCGATGCTGAACAGTTATTCCGGCTGGGCCGCAGCGGCAACCGGCTTCATGCTATCGAACGATTTGTTGATCGTCACCGGTGCATTGGTTGGTAGTAGTGGTGCAATTCTGAGTTACATCATGTGTCGCGCGATGAACCGTAATTTTATTAGTGTCATCGCAGGCGGCTTCGGTACGGCTAGTGGCACCTCGAGTGCCTCGTCTTTTGCCGAAGAGGGTGATGTGACCACCATCGATATTGCGGAGACGGCACAATTATTAAAAACTGCCAAAGAAGTGATGGTAGTGCCGGGTTATGGCATGGCTATGGCGCAGGCACAGCATGCTATTTCGGATATCGCGAAGTCTCTAATTAACAAGGGCGTTAACGTTCGCTTTGGTATTCATCCGGTTGCGGGACGAATGCCCGGACACATGAATGTGCTACTGGCCGAAGCGAAGGTTCCTTACGATATCGTATTTGAAATGGATGAAGTGAATGACGATTTTCCGAATATCGACGTATCTATTATTATAGGTGCCAACGATACGGTAAACCCATCGGCACTGGATGACGAGAACAGCCCGATCGCCGGTATGCCGGTACTAGAAGTCTGGAAAGGCGAAATCACGATCGTGCTCAAACGCGGTATGGCGGCGGGCTACGCCGGGGTCGATAATCCGTTATTCGTTAAGGAAAATACTCGAATGCTGTTTGGTGATGCCAAGGAAAGCCTGGATCATTTGTATAAGGCGTTGTAAGTTTTTCGCTCTATTACTTCCTACTAAATTATGAATGCATATTAAATACTTGATTTGAGTCAAGAGCGTTGTCCTCCTGTAATGTTATACCTATGTCATAGGTTTAATGGTATAAAGAACTTTAAAGTAAAAGGAGTGATTGACATGAAAAAGCATAATTTAACAAAAACTTTTGTAGGTGTTCTCGCGGCTGGATTAGTCGCATTTTCTGTCACTGCGCCGGTACAGGCTGAAGAAGAGTCCGCTATCGCACGTGGTGGTCAACTCTATGATAAGTGGTTTGCCGTGATAGGTGCCGATAAGCCCAAGGATACCCATAAGGCATGGCCTTCTTCCAATACCAAGAAGAAAGGCAATGCGACCTGGCGTTGCAAAGCCTGCCATGGTTGGGATCTTCGTGGAGCGGACGGAGCCTATGCTAAAGGATCATACAAGACAGGAATCCCCGGCATCCGCAAATTTGATGGTGGTGATCCAGCCGATGTGATTGCTGTTGCCAAAGACGCTACTCATGGGCTCGGTATGATTCCCGATACTGACCTTGCCGATCTTGCCTTGTTCGTTACCAAAGGTCAGGTGGATATGACAAAGTATATCAATGCGGATAAGTCTGTGAATGGTGATGTTGCCAAAGGCGCAGCCTATTACAATACGCTTTGTGCCGGTTGCCACGGTAAGAATGGTGAGAAACCAAAAGACATGAAGAAGTCTCTCGGAAAAGTTGTTTCCGGTAATCCCTGGGAAGGTTTGCACAAGATCATGAATGGTCAACCCGATGAGGCCATGCCTGCTCTGCGCGCACTGCCAATGGATATTGTAATCGATACCCTGGCTTATACCGTTACCCTGCCAAAGAAAAAATAGCGAGTAACGAAATAGCGAGTAAGATAATGACGCCGACTGATTATAGTCGGCGTTTTACTTTTCTCTGAGGGGTTCCTGATGTTTAACTGGTTGCGCCGATCTACCCAACGCACCGCCTGGAGTATTATATTCGTACTTGGCGGTTTCTCGGGCATCATCTTCTGGGGTGGTTTCAATACCGCCATGGAATATACCAATACACTAGAGTTTTGTATTTCCTGCCACGAGATGCGAGATACGGTTTACGTTGAATATAAGGAGTCCGTACACTTTAAAAACCCATCGGGTGTGCGGGCTATTTGTTCGGATTGTCATGTGCCAAAGGACTGGACCGCAAAACTAATTCGTAAAATTAAGGCCTCTAAAGAGCTTTACCATAAATTGCTCGGTACTATTGATACGAAGGAAAAGTTTGAAGCGCATCGCCTGGAAATGGCCGAGCGTGTCTGGGCTGAGATGGAGGCTAATGATTCACGAGAATGCCGCAATTGCCATGACTATGGCAGCATGGATTTTGCAAACCAGGAGCATCGCGCGCGGGAGAAAATGGAAGAGGCGATGGAAAAGGGTGAAACCTGTATCGAGTGCCATAAGGGGATCGCGCATACCAACCCTGAGGAGGATGACGACGATTAGTTAGTGCATACGACAAATGAAGGAAGCAGGTCGGTAATGAGCTAACCTTCCTGTTAGACTACGCCGCTCGATTCAATTCATATAGAAAATGTATTACGGCGAAAGACTCAATAGCATTAGCCATCTTGTCGGTGCTGCGCTGGCGCTGGTAGGTCTCGGTGCGTTACTCACAATTAGTATTCAAACTCGTGATCCATGGCTGATTAGTAGTTTTTCTGTATTTGGTTTCACCATGGTACTGCTCTATACCATGTCGACCCTGTATCACAGTTTTAGTCCGCCGAAATTAAAACGTATTTTTCAGATTTTTGATCATGTCTCAATTTATCTTTTGATCGCGGGGACTTATACACCGTATATGCTTGTGAGCCTACGCGAAGGCAATGGCTGGGCAATTATGATAGCCGTCTGGGTGATCGCGGTGATAGGTATTCTGAGTGAACTCTATTTGTCAGGCCGTGCGGTGAAGGTGGGACAAATGGTGGTTTATCTCGCCATGGGTTTTGCTTGCTGGATTGACCTGGATGCGTTGAAGCTGGTGCTTTCGGAGGCGGGCTTTTTCTGGTTGAGTATTGGCGGTCTGGCTTACGTGACGGGTGTGGTATTTTATATTCTCGACAAGATGAAGCGCCTGAACCACGCGCATGGTATCTGGCATTTCTTTGTGCTGGCTGGTTCGATTAGTCATTTCATATCGATTATCGGATATGTTCGTTAGCTTGATGTCTTAATCCTATGCTTGCAGTATTTGATCTCGTATTGCCTCTCTTCGGACTGGTTTTTCTCGGTTATCTGTCGGGAAAACTGGCGCGTATACCTGTCGAGGGCCTGGCCTGGATGAATTTTTTCATCGTCTATATCGCCTTGCCTGCATTGTTTTATCAGTTATTGTCAACAACGCCTGTCGAGCAATTCGCCAACGTTGGTTTCATCGTAGTTTCGATATTGGCGACTTTTATAATTTTTTGCCTGGGGCTGTCTCTGGGCCTGTGGCGTGGGCGGGGTAACTTGCCGGAGGCTACTATTCAGGGGCTTGCAGCCGCCTATGGGAATATCGGATATATGGGCCCGCCGTTGGCCCTGGCGGCCTTTGGGCCCGCTGCCGGTGTACCGGTGGCTTTAATCTTCTGTTTTGAAAATGCCATGCACTTTACTTTGGCGCCTCTGTTAATGGCGATTGATGAAAAGGGCGAACACCATAGAATTGCGCTGGTCGGGCAAATCCTTAAGAAAATATTTACTCATCCGTTCATTCTGGCCACGATTGCTGGTGTTACGGCATCGGTATTCCAGTTTCAGCCACCGGTTATGCTCGATCAGTTTCTCGAGCTGTTGGCGCGGTCGGCAGGGCCCTGTGCTTTATTTGTCATGGGTGTGACTGCGGCGCTTAGGCCACTAAAACGGCTGCCTGTGGAATTGAGTTACCTGGTGCCTGTAAAGCTCGTTATCCATCCACTACTGGTTTACGGTTTAATGATCTGGCTGGTTCCTGACGTCGAGCCGATCTGGCTTTATAGTGCGGTATTGCTGGCAGCACTACCGTCTGCCACCAATGTTTTTGTAATTGCCCAGCAATACGGCGTCTGGCAGGAACGGGCGTCGAGTGCTGTGGTTATTTCTACCTTATTTTCGATGTTAACCGTGACCGCTTTTTTATACATAGTGCAATCTGGGTGGCTGGCTAAATAGGCCTATAGCACTTAGACAGTAACGGGAATGTTTGACACAATTGGATTCATTGTTAACTGGAGACCACCTGTCGATGAAAAATATAGTTTTTGCTGGAATTCTCGTTGTGTTAGCTGCCTGCGCCACAGTGGACCCGCTGCAAGAGGCCAATGTTGAAACCGACGTTATTTACAAGTTTGTGAATCCCACATTGAGTACCAGTTTATATCTCAAACTATTACCGGCTTCGTCAACAGATGGTGGCCTGTTATTCAGAACGATGCGAAATAACGAGACACTTTCGTCGTTAGAAATCGGCGGGGATGGGGTATATCATCAGAAGGCTTTTCTCATCAGCGAACGTGGAAAACTCAGTTTCCATTTTGTCCATGAAGGTCTTTTTGAAGACTTAATGCGGAGCCATCAATATGCCAGCTATGGTTCGCAACAAGAAGAACTCTCCATATTCCGCTATCGGCTTGATTTTCGTACCGCCGAGAAGATTAAATAGCACCGGATTAAAGCTTGCTGGCAATCAGACTGGCATTCACGCCACCAAATCCGAGACCATTGCACAGGGCATGTCGGGTTTCCTGCTCGAGAGATTGGTTCGGCACAAGATTCAGGTCTGAGAAATTCTGATCTGGATTTGCCAAATTCAGAGTAGGAGGCAGGGTATTCTTACAAACCGCCATCACAGAGAAAATGCTCTCGATACCGCCTGCCGCGCCTAGTAGATGCCCAGTAGCCGATTTAGTAGCCGAGATTGGAATATTCGGCAGCCGGTCTGAGAATACATTTCTCAGCGCCGCCACTTCCGCCTGATCACCCACTGGAGTGGAAGTAGCATGTGCATTGATATGGTCGATATCTTCGGCAACAAGCCCCGCTCTCGATAGCGCGGTTTTGATTGCAGCTGCGCCACCCGATCCATCTTCAGGGCCAGAGGTAATATGATAGGCATCGGCACTGGTGCCGTATCCGCTTAAAGTAGCAAGCGGCGTTGCCCCGCGCGCAAGTGCATGCTCTAGCGTTTCGATAACCATTAAACCGGCACCTTCACCCATGACGAAGCCGTCTCGATCCTGATCGAAAGGCCGAGATGCACCGGTCGGGCTGTCGTTATTGGTGGAAAGCGCGTGTAACGCGTGAAAACTTGCCAGTGCCAATGGGTCGATACAGGCCTCGGTGCCACCAACCAGGGCGACCTCGGTTTCACCGCTGTGGATCATGCGCATTCCGTCACCAATCGCCTGGATTCCAGCTGCGCAGGCGGTTACTGGGCAACCGAGCGGTCCTTTGAAACCATATCGGATAGACAGATTTCCGGCCGCCAGATTGGCGAGAAAGGCAGGCGCTACAAACGGAGATAGTCGTTTAAAGCCTTTTTGCTCGAGGGTGCGCTGTGCTTCGGTGATGACTGGGAAGCCGCCGATTCCAGTGCCGATAATAGTCGATGTCGCCCTTTGATCGTCCTCGCTAGTGGGAAACCAGTTGGCCTGCGAAAGGGCCTCTTCGGCAGCCGCCAGTGCGTACAGAGTGAAGAGGTCGATTTTCCGGCGCTCCTTACGACTGACGATGGTCTCGGGATCAAGGCCGGCAGATTCATCGTCTAAATGGCTCGGTACCTGCCCCGCTATTTTTATTGGAAATTCTTTGATGTCGAAGCGGGTGATAGTTTTTATGCCACTTTCACCGGCGACGAGACGTTGCCATACCTTATCAACGCCGCAACCCAGGGGGCTAACCATGCCCATGCCGGTGACTACAATTTTTGCTCTCATAACTAACCTTATGTAATGCACATTATTCGGTAACAGACACTAATCGCGTATAAAATATGATCAAGATAATTTTTAGATATATACTCTATAGAGAGTAGTCAAATTTGGGGGCGTAGTGCCTTATACAGCTGAACACAAATTGAAATCGAAGGAGCGAATATTGCAGTCGGCCACCGAACTGTTTTGCCGGTTTGGCTTTGACAAGGTGTCTATTAATCAGGTCATGAAGTTGGCGAAGATGACGCATGGTGCTTTCTACGCCCATTTCGAATCGAAAGAAGCCCTGTATAAAGCCTCTTTTCTGCAGACACTCGATGGCAGTAGTTCAGGACGGCTTGCCAAAGCACCATTTTCGATAGGACATTTAACCCAACTTGCCCACAATTTGCTGAATCTACGTGCGCTGTCCGAGCAAACAAGCCCATCACCCGAAAATATTCTATTTAATGAAATCGGTAGCGATTCTATAGAAATCAGGCAGTTATATGAAAAATCCTATCTTGGGGTTCTGAAAATACTGGAAAAGCGCATTACAGCACTGAATAAGCTCAACAAACTCTCATTCGCCGTTAACCAAAAAATAATCGAGGAAAAATCCAGAGCTATTCTCGCATCACTAGTCGGTGCAGTTGCCATAGCCAAGAGCATTCAAAGTGAAGAAGAGCGCCGCAGAATTCTAAATGCAGCCCAAAATCAGATTTTAAGCCTGTTGGGGGTTAGCGAGCTGAGCGCTGATTAAGCCCTGTTTTTGCTGTCGGCTCAGCTTTTTAATTTCACTTTCTCGTTTACTCGCCGTACTGCGGTTATGTCCGCTCTCTTGGTATACTACTTCGACTGGCTTGCGGCCATTGAAATATTTCGCGCCGACGGGTTTATCGAAATGCTCCTGAAAACGACGTTCAACGTCGGTACTGATGCCGGTATAGAGTGAATGGTCGTCGGCTTCGATGATGTAGACGAACCAGGGAGTGGTTTTATTGATGGTCATGGTTTTAGCGTATCATGAGGGCAAGTTATTTTCGCCCGGAAAGAGTTGGTTGTGACTCAAAATTAAACCCTCAAAGGCTGTTGCTTACAGTAGAGGTAAATCTTGAGACAAGACTGGATCGACTAACTTAGGTATTGTGCCCTTAGAAATCACACCATTTAATATGACTATTGCGAAGCCAAAAATGTGAATTGCATCCTTTTTTTCGCCATACTGACGGATAAAGACTAACTGTACCGTTTTCATGTTTAGTTAGTTTCCAAAGTGGTCTTTCATCAGGTATAAGGTTCATTTGTAATATTTCTGTACAGCCACAAGGGCAAAGCATAGCCGCGTGCTCTAAAAATCCATCCTCATGCACGACGTAAAGAGTGTTACTTTTAAGTTTGGTAGGCAAGTCTGACTCTACTGACTTCATCCGGTAAGTTGATGTAAATAGAGAAAGAAACCAGCTAAAAGCTATTTTGAATATATTCATTTGAATTGCTCCTCAAATAATTCTGGGAGGTTTAAAAGAGGTACTATGTCTCCTTTACCTACTAGAAAGCTGAGTATTTTGCATGGTTCACTTTCTGGTTCTACGAATATTTCTAAGCTGCTATGACTTTCTTCAATCCATGCTATTTGATCGTTTGACTGTTCCCGATAGCAATGTATCCTGGATAGAAAATCATTAATCATCCTTGAGGCAAAGGACATGTTAACGCTTATAACCGCCGGGCGTAGTTCATTGATGCCACGAATATATCCGTCTTTTGTTTGTTGCTGATAGGCATCTGGATCGCGTCGTTTTAGGCCTGCTGCAGCCACCTCTTTCATTGTAAACAAGCCTCTACTTATCAAACTAGATTTTCCCGGTTGTAAATAGTGGACACTGCCACAGACTTCTCTAATACGACCTTTCTCAGTGCCATCTGGAATTGCATCGAGTCGAACACCAACATCAAAATATGGTTGCAGGTAACAATTAGACAGTGTATTTAGCAGAAACCGTCCGTCGATCGTATCCATACAACCGAATAGAACATCACATTGAGCAACTAGGCGTACCGTATCCGGGTGCCAAAGGTTTTTAGTCACGGGTATTACAGTAATATCCAAACCTGATTTTCTGATTGCTTCAGCAAGGACATCGGCTTTATACAGGCGATTCTCTGCATCTTCACGAGTAGCATTTAATATTCGATTTAAGTTTCTTTCTTCAACTCGATCATCATCAACAATTACGAGCGTACCAATGCCTAGACGGTGTAACTGTTCTATAGAAATACTACCCGTTCCTGAGCAGCCAATGACCGCAGCCCAAAGCTGTCCTAATATTTTTGTGGTTCCTGCTCCAAATGCTTGAGCATGGGATTCTGTATAGTCAGGTAAGGAGTTATCGTTATCTGGATGCCAAAACTGAAGGTTACTACCAATAACCGATATCGTAGAAATTGGTAGAAAACTATTATCATTTCTTATTACGCGACCTAGCATTTGGCCATCAGGTATCATAATCACACTGCCATGAGGTGTATCGGATTCGATCCATCCCCTGACAGCGGGCAAAAAATGACGATCACTTTCATTATCTATTTCAGAGAAATTTAGCATGCCACCCGGATGGCTATGGATTTTGATAATTGACATATCTTGCTCTATTGCCATTTCTAGCCAGGGTTCAAGATACTCAGTTGGCCAACTGACACGATGCGGACTACGATCAGTACATATTTCGAAAGGAATTCCGTGAATCTCATGCACTAATAGGCGATGGCGTAAGTTTCCTGCTCGACGATTACAAATTGCGAAAGCGGCAGATTCCTTGCCGTCACCTGGAAACAAATGCTTCACCAATACCTGATGTTGAGTTTGGGTCATTGTCAATGTGACTGGAATATCATCATTCCAAATAGTCATTGATAAAACTCCCGAGCCAACCACTCTTCGACTAATATTATATGAGAGCTCAGATTATCTTCGCCGGGTATCCATGGGTTTTGAGCGGTTCTATGTCGAGACCAGCGTTGATAGGGTTTCCCATCAATTTGCTGAGAGCACTGCGTAGCACCAATTGGCTGGCCATCCACGCGGGTTATCGCTGGAGAGAAATAAACCATATCCAATTGTGTCATCGGATAGCCAGTTTCGAGACGGATAGCAGCAGTTACCTGAAGTTCGTTATAACTTTCATGTGTTGGGAAATCATGAATTATTACCCACTGAGAGCCATCGATAACGGCCTCCCAAGGGAGGCCATAATCTTCAAGAAATTGTGCATCTTCCTTTAAAAGTTGAAACTCTCTACGCACTTTATTAGCCCTCAGTTTGATCCTTGGGTAGAGCTTTGAACTTCTCAATTCCTGGGCTGCGTAAATCAACAGTCTCATCCAATTCTACTTTTTCAGGTCGTTGGCCAGCTTTCTTTACTCTTAATGTGTATGTTTCTGGTGGTACTAAACCAGCAAGGATTAGCACTTCTCTGCCAGTGATAGTCGAGTCCTCCGCTATGAAATGTTTTCCATTCACGAGAATGCGGTAGCCACGACAATTTGGAGGGCTTTCGCCTCTTTGTGCATATTCTTCAAGATCCACAATTTCATCCAAGAATTGACCTTGTACCACGGCATTTTTGTCATCAATTATTTCTGATCTACTATCCATTATTAAATTCCTAATAAAATGTATTAAAAAAAGATGATTTCTCATCCAAATGATCAATGCTTGATATATCAAGCATTGCGTAGTAATTAAAGCATGTGGCGCGTATAATATCAAGCGAGAAAATAGGTTGCTTGATATTGTACGCAAAAAAATGCATAATCCTTTGAAATCAACGGTTATTAATGTGATATGGCTTCCAAACTTGGTGATAATTTAAAGCAATTCAGAATGCTAAAAGGATTTAGTTTGCGCGATGTGGAAAATAAAATAGGTATTTCAAATGCATATCTTTCCCAGTTAGAGAGAGGGAATGCGATTAACCCATCTCCTCGAAAATTAGAATTATTAGGTAAATTATATAAAGTATCTTATTCGGAATTATTAAGATTGGCTGGTTATTTAACTGATGAGATTGGCATCAATAGTGAAACTGTAATTGCTTCTACCGTTGCCGAAAAACCTATGTCATCGTTAACTATGGCGATACAAAACACAGATTTAACTGAATCCGAAGAGAGTTTAGTTGCGCAATACATAGCTTTCTTAAGGACGCAAAGAAAATAATATATTGATTTCTTGTCTAAAGCGTTGAAATGTATTAAGT
Organism: Gammaproteobacteria bacterium; assembly: GCA_030595795.1. Classification (GTDB taxonomy): domain Bacteria; phylum Pseudomonadota; class Gammaproteobacteria. The sequence goes on along the minus strand of JAUVCH010000012.1, from coordinate 39,336 downwards.
TTACCGTGCTTGTCGAGGACTTTTCAGGGATATTTGTTACTCTAAAATATGATTAATCACGCAAAAAATAAGTTAAAGCATCGATTTAGTTGATGTTTTTTTTTGCCCAAATACAAATCGGGAGTGAATTTATGCGAGATAAAAAAACAAAATATACGCCATGGACAATACCTCAGTCAGATTGGTCTTCAGTTCTGGATCAGGTCAATATTGATAGTGATACACGTCAAGAATTAGTTGATGCAATAAAGCAATTTGACAGAACTGCCCTCAACGAGCGCGTACGCGCGTATGAAACACAAGTCACAAATGAAACTATGAGTAAGCTAGTTAAGTGATCGCTTCTGATTAGTATTTTTAGCATATATAAGTTTTGAAATGTAATATAAAAATAACGAAATTCGGTGTCGATGACCCGTTAGTACAACTTTCGGATCAAACACGCCAAGTTAGATATCTACAACTCTATTTGGCAGATTTATATGCTAAAAGCGTCATCGAAGAACCGCAGTATTTTGACAGAGACTACTTATCGGAGTTCTCGGCCTTTTATAGTGTTAGTTCTAAGCCCTACCCAAACACCTGCCGTAGGTTACATTTTTTCTCAACGTTGATTGATAGAGGATTACTTAGGAGAGCGGCAGGGGGTAGTCCAAAATCCGTTAAAATAATGCAAAATTCGTATCTAGGGTTTGTTGTTTTAAGGCCTATTTCGTCGGCACCACTCGGTAGGACGGTGTTATGTTGGTATGAAGAGGAAAATATTCAGACGCCACGAGTAAAAGACCCATCGCGAGATTATCATGTTCACATAGCAGGTATCGAGTTAACAATAAATGGAATCGCGTGGCAACAGCAGGACACTGGTGTTGCGGCCTGTGCCACAGTCAGCCTTTGGTCAATGCTACATTCCTCTGCATTTGATGATCATCACTCTATACCTACAACGACTGAAATTACACGATCGGCTCATAGTAGCCATTCGTTTGGATCAAGAGTTTTCCCATCCCAGGGGTTAAATCTATGGCAAATATGTGATGCTATTAAGGAACAGGAGCTAGCGCCATTAATTACTGAAGGAGACGTCAAAAAAGGGAATAATGTCTTTGGATTTAGTCGGGAACGTTTTTCGAGTACTTGCGCCTCATTTATAAGATCTGGATATCCGATTCTGCTTATTGGCAACTTGCTCACCGTGGGAGGCCATGCGATATGCGTGGTCGGATTTAGATCGTCCGCTCCAGTAAGTGCTAATTCAGATAAACCTGGAATGGCCGAGTCTGGTACAGAATATTTATATATTCATGACGATAACTTAGGGCCAAATGTTCGCTTTAAAATTTCTACGATGCCCGCAGAAATTGAACCTAGTGAAACCGAAGAAACCGAAGAAACCGAAGAAACCGAAGAAACCGAAGAAACCGAAGAAACCGAAGAAACCGAAGAAACCGAAGAAACCGAAGAAGTTGTAGTTCTTTCCGCAAGTGAGCCCAAACCCAAGACTGGAGCCGAGATCCCTTCGAGCCCAACATCGGATTACCCGTCGTTTGTACCTACACAATTAATTGTGGCGGCTCATAATAATATTCGTACTAGCCCAGACACACTAAATAAAGCAGGTTTAATAAAGGCGGCAGAGCTATCGAAATTAATCAATTTTTTAGGGGATAAATACAGGTTAAATGTAAGTGGGCTAATTGTCTCTTCTAGGTTCATTAAATTGGCGGCGTATTTTGGTGATGAACTTAATGAAAGATTAAGGTCAAATCGGAAGGTTTTATCTCGAGTAAGATTGGCATTATCTGAAAAAATAAACCCTATGAGCCTGCATATCGGTGTTATAAGAATATCGCATGACAATTCAACACCTTTGCTCGATGTTTTATACGATACGACTGATAGTGATAGAAATCATCCTGTTTATTGCCACATTTCCTATTCAAAAAATATCACTGACTTGGTTAAGGTGATTCAAAGTGCGGGGATTAATGAGTTTGGAAAATGTGTTGAGGCGTATTGACTCGACACTAAAATCTAAATCCGAGTAACAGCGGTGGATAAAGGGCGAAGCCCTTAGCGCCCGCGCCCTACGGTCACCACCTGGGAATTTGAAGGGCACGTAACTCAATTATGCTATGGTTTCGTTATGCTAATAGTAGTACTCCCAAGTTCTACCGCGACAATATTATTAAAAAGAGGAGTCATCTACAAGATGGATACTTCTTCGGATTTGTCCAGAGCCAATATCTATGCAAAACAACAAATTCCAGAAGGTGAATTCTGTGAAATTTCCAGTGGCTACTTACAAGGTAAGCTGGATCTATAGATATGAAAATCTGGGTTGACGCCGACGCCTGTCCGGTAGTGATTCGCGATGTACTCTACAAGGCTGCGAATCGCACTAATGTGATGACTACGTTTGTGGCTAATCAGGCTTTTTCGGTTCCGCCGTCGAAATGGATTAAATCGATTCAAGTGGCGTCAGGCTTCGATGCCGCCGACAATGAAATTGTGCGCAGGTTAGATGCCGGTGATCTGGTGATTACCAGTGATATACCGCTGGCGTCAGATGCCATCGAAAAAGGCGCGCTAGTCCTGAGTCCTCGAGGTGAACCCTATACGGCTGACAATATCCGCGCCCGACTGACGATGCGAGATTTCATGGAATCCTTACGCGCTAGTGGTATTGACTCGGGCGGTCCATCCGCCTTGAATCAGAGTGATCGCAAGGCTTTCGCTGATCAACTGGATAAGTTGCTAAGAAGACCCAAAATAAAATAGAGGTAAGTGAATTTTGTGGGTTGAAATACAGCTCAAAATTCATAAATTAGTCGATCAGCAGGTTTTTATGGTTTTACTACCAGAATTCCTGCCTAAGAACTCACCTGAGTAAGCATTATGTTAAACATGAATTTTAACGAGACCGTGGTTGTTGACACCAATCAGCAGGAATGGCTAGCCAGTCCGATGGCTGGTGTGTGGCGTAAGCCATTGGCGCGTGAGGCGGCCGAGCATGGTCATACTACCAGTGTGGTGCGTTTCGAGCCTGATTCGTATTTTTCACCGCATAGCCATCCTATGGGTGAGGAAATACTGGTGCTGGAAGGTATTTTTTCTGACGAGCACGGTGATTATCCTGCGGGGTCTTATTTACGCCACCCACCGGGGTCGAGTCACAAGCCATTTAGCCGCGAAGGTTGCGTTATTTTTGTTAAACTCGAGCAGTTTGATGCCGGGGATACGCAAGCCTTACGGATCGATACCAACGGCAATGAGTGGCTACCCGGTCATGGGAAATTACAGGTAATGCCGTTACACGAGCATGTGCACGAAAGTGTCGCTTTGGTAAAATGGCCAAAGAACGCCAGGTTTCAACCCCATCGACATTTCGGTGGTGAAGAAATTTTTGTGATTTCGGGAACTTTCATGGACGAATGGGGTATTTATCCTGCCGGTACCTGGATACGCAGTCCGCATAACAGCGAGCATTTTCCGTATGTGCAGGACGAAACCGTTATCTGGGTGAAAACCGGTCATATGCCACCAAACAGCAATAATTAATTAAACGAGGTTATCTTTGTCGCAGCAGGAAATTCTTCAGTTAAAACAGTTTGTCAGTGAGAAAATAATCGGTCAGCAGGCGCTCATCAATCGCTTGCTGATCGCGATTCTGGCCGATGGTCATTTGCTCGTCGAGGGTGCGCCCGGTCTCGCTAAGACGCGGGCCATTAAAGTCATCGGTGAGGGTATCGAAGGTGACTTTCATCGAATTCAGTTTACCCCCGATCTGTTACCTGCAGACCTCACCGGTACAGAAATCTATCGCCCTCAGGATGGCAGTTTTACTTTCCAGCAAGGCCCTCTATTCCATAACCTGGTGTTGGCGGATGAAATTAATCGAGCGCCTGCCAAGGTGCAGTCGGCTTTGCTCGAAGCGATGGCCGAACGCCAGATTACGGTAGGCTCGGTAACTTATCCTCTGCCCGAAGTTTTCCTGGTGATGGCGACGCAAAACCCGATCGAACAGGAGGGAACCTATCCGCTGCCGGAAGCCCAGCTCGATCGATTCCTGATGCATGTACGAGTCGATTACCCGAATGCCGAAGAAGAGCGCGCGATTTTGCATTTAACCCGCGAAGAAGCTCGTAACAGCCAGCAGGGCCAAGAGCCTGAAACTGGCGGCTTAAGCCGACAAACACTGGTAGAGGCCCGCGAGGCGGTACTCGATACCTTTCTGGCTGATAACCTCGAAACCTACCTGGTTGAACTGGTGATGGCCACGCGCGACGCCGCCAGGTATGGCGATGATCTGGCTGGCTGGATTCAGTACGGCGCAAGTCCGCGGGCGAGTATGGCACTTGACCGTTGCGCACGCGCCTACGCCTGGCTGGATGGTCGCGATTTTGTGACGCCCGAAGATATCCAGATTATTGCTCCCGACGTGCTGCGACATCGCATTATTCTAAGCTATGAGGCAGAGGCAGACGGTATTACGCCGGATCGATGTATCGAGGAATTAATTGCACGCGTTGCCGTACCCTGAACATCTGAAACCTAACTACTAATGGAAGAAATACTGGAAACAGGCGACGATATTGTTCGAGTCAGACAATCTAGTCTGATCGGGTTAAATCGTGAGGCCAGCAGTATTCCGCTGATATCGAACTCGGTTAAGGCGCATAAGGCTGGTGGGTATCTATCGGCTTTTCGCGGTCGTGGCATGGAGTTTCACGAGTCGCGTCTTTATCAACCGGGTGACGATATACGCGCCATCGACTGGCGAGTCACCGCGCGCAGTGGCAAGACGCATACTAAAGTATATCGCGAAGAACGCGAGCGTCCGGTCTTACTCTGGGTCGATTTGCAACAGTCGATGTTTTTCGGTACGCGTAATTATTATAAATCGGTGCTGGCTTCTAAACTGGCCGCATTATTAGCCTGGAGTAGCGTGCAGCACGGTGATCGTCTGGGCGGTTTGATTTTCTCCGAGCATGAGCATATCGAATCACGGCCGAAGGGGGGCAAGGCGGCTGCACTGCATTTTATCCAGCAACTGGTCGCGCATAGCGCCTGGTCGGACGAAGCGCCGCAACCACCCGACGAAAATCCTGATTCCGGATTGCAGGCGTTGAATCGCTTACGTCAGGTCGCCCGACCCGGTAGTCTAATTGTTTTGATTAGCGACTTTCGATTCTTGAACGAGTCCTGTCGTATCCATCTCGCGCAACTTGCTCGCCATAACGATGTGGTACTCCTGTTTACCCACGATCCGCTGGAAAGGGAATTGCCCCCAGCCGGACAATATCGACTAACCGATGGCGTCAGTGAACTGGCTATTGATAGTGCCGACCGCGCCAGTCGACAGCAATATCATCAGCGTTTTAGCAATCACTATCAGTCGATTGAGCAGCTGTGTAATCAATTACAGCTATTTCTAATCGATATTTCTACTGCTGACGACATGCTCGAATCCTTAAAGACGGCGCTCGGTTTGCGACGCATCCGAAACCGACGATGAACGAGACGCCGCTCAAAGATATCCATTTGCCAGACATGTCGCTGTGGTGGCCGCCGGCGGTGGGTTGGTGGGTTTTGCTAATATTGCTGATTGCACTGGCTGTCGGATTACCTTATTTCTGGCGATGGATGAAACATAAGTCGCTGAAAAAGTTATCAATTGCCGAATTTGAAAAAATAACAAAAACTTTTGATCAAAAAGAAGATAAAAGGAGGCTCGTAGGCGAGCTTTCCACGCTGCTAAAGCGTATTTTGATGAGTTATCGGGGACGCCTCGACACGGCTGCTTTATCCGGTAAAAACTGGATTGAGCATTTGAATGAACTAGTCCCTGAATCCTGTTTTAGCGACGAAGAAGAGGCACTATTGGCGCAGGGTCAGTATCAGCGCGATCCAGATTTTGATATCCAGAGCCTTATACAAAACTGCGAACGCTGGATTAACGCGCTGCCGAGGCGTTCGAAGCATGTTTGAGCTCGACTGGCCCTGGGTTTTACTTGCTTTACCGATACCACTGCTGGTGTATTATTTTTTCCCGGCGCAAAGCGAGCAACGAGAGTCTGCATTACGAGTGCCCTTTATCGACGATTTTAGATTCTCGCAGGAAGTCAGTCTGAGTTCGTATCGAAACTTCTGGTTCAAACTACTCTGCGCGTTAATCTGGTGTTTGCTGGTAATCGCCGGCAGCAGGCCGCAATGGCTGGGTGAATTGATTAGTATTAATATCAGCGGCCGTGACCTGATGCTGGCGGTGGATTTGTCGGACAGCATGCGTATCGGTGATTTTAAAATTAAGGGTCGAGAAGTGAATCGACTAACCGCCACCAAATTCGTCGCCAGCCAGTTTATCGAAAAGCGCCAGGGTGATAGGTTGGGACTGATTCTGTTTGGCAGTCAGGCCTACCTGCAAACGCCTTTGACCTTCGATATCAAGACCATAAACCAGTTGCTACAGGAGTCAGCAATCGGCCTGGCCGGGGAGCGTACCGCGATTGGCGATGCAATAGGCCTGTCACTGAAACGGCTAGATTCAAGTCCCGATACCTCAAGGGTTTTGATTCTGATAACCGACGGGGCCAATACCGCAGGCGAAGTGACACCATTGAAAGCGGCGCAGCTGGCGGCCCAGAGGAAATTGAAGATATACACCATCGGTATTGGTGCCGACGAGCAGATTCAGACAACCTGGTTTGGTGTGCGCAAAATCAACCCTTCCTCACAACTCGATGAGAAGACGTTACGCGCGATTGCAGATACCACTGGTGGGAGATATTTTCGCGCCCGCGACACCGAAGAACTGGAACAGATATACCAACTGCTCGATCAATTGGAGCCGCTGGGCCGTGACCAGCAAAGCCTGCGTCCAGTTAATGCATTGTTTTACTGGCCGCTGGCATTTGCACTGGTTTTTTCTTTGCTTGGCTATGCCACCAGTCAATGGAGATGGCAGCTTTGATCGAGCAATTCCATTTTTTACGCCCGATTTGGCTGCTTGCATTGCTACCTTTGCTGGCGCTGTTATGGCATGGTTTTAACCACCGACGTCTCAGTCGGAGCTGGCAAAGCGTGGTTGATGCGAAGCTGTTACCGCATCTGTTAGGTGATCATCGAAAGGGTCGCAGCAGTGGCTTATGGTCGATTCTGGGCATAGCCGCTAGCCTCGCGATTCTAGCGCTCGCCGGACCGGTCTGGGATAAACTGCCGCAGCCGATCTTTAGACAGCAATCGGCGTTAGTCATCGCGCTGGATTTATCACGTTCGATGGATGCTGGCGATATCAGGCCCAGTCGATTGACGCGAGCGCGCCTCAAAATAGCAGACATTTTAAATTTACGCGACGAGGGGCAAACCGCATTGGTCGCCTATGCCGCCGATGCCTTCGTCGTCACCCCGCTTACCGAAGATGCGGCGACCATCAATGCCTTGCTGCCAGCGTTAAGTACCGGGCTCATGCCTTCGCAGGGTAGCAATGCGGCTAACGCTTTAACCCAGTCGTTTGCGTTATTTGACAATGCTGGCATAACAAGAGGTGACATTTTGCTGCTGAGTGATGGATTTGATGACCGAGAATTAGCAGCCATGCAGGTATTAATGCAGGAAAACTCGCAATATCGAGTTTCGGTTCTGGGTGTTGGTACCGAACAGGGCGGGCCGATTCCGGTGGCCAATAGTGGTTTTCTTAAAGATCAGCAGGGTGCTATCGTTGTCGCGCGTTTAAGGCAGGAGAGCCTGCGTAAAATTGCCGAGGCTGGAGGCGGCGGACTCCAGCTAATCAGCGCAGATGCTACCGATATCAATAGTCTGTTGAATTCGATGAGTAGTCGCTTCGAAAACGATGCGGTAGAAAGCGACTTGCAGGCCGACGTCTGGCGGGAGCTCGGCCCCTGGCTGGTACTGATGTTATTGCCGCTGGTTGCGATGCTGTTCCGGCGTGGTGTGCTGTTGGTTTTACCGTTGTTACTGTTGCCTATGCCGCCCGAGGCAAATGCTCTGGGATGGGATGATCTGTGGAAGAACCAGGATCAACGCGGCATCGAAGCTTTCGAGCAGAAGGAGTATGAAGCCGCAAGCGGATTGTTTAATCGGCCCGAATGGAAAGCCACGTCGGCCTTTCGCGCTGGCGACTATGAGCAATCTTTGAAGGACTGGGAGGGGCTGAACAGCGAAAGAGCGCATTACAATAGAGGTAATACTCTGGCTAAACTCGAAAAATATAAAGAAGCCATCGAGGCATATAGTAAAGCTCTGGAAATGAATCCGGGTCATGAAGATGCTGCTTATAATAAAAAACTTATCGAAGATCGGATGCAAAAGCAGCAGCAACAGCAGGGTGAGCAATCCGATCAGCAGAATCAGGATCCAGACCAGCAACAGGAATCTGAGGAGTCATCCCGGCGAGGGGATGATCAGCAAAATCAGGCTGAACAGCAATCATCATCGGAGCAATCTGAATCGCAGCAGTCGGATGAACAAAAAGAAGGCGAGCAGCAGTCAGCCGAGCAAGACGAAGACAGTGGATCCGAGCAACAACAATCAGCTCTGACGGAAGAACTGGCGAATATGGAGCAACAAATGTCCGAACAGGCTGCCGAGCAGTGGCTGCGTAAGATTCCGGATGATCCGGGTGGCTTATTACGCCGGAAATTTCTCTATCAATACAGGCAGCGCGGCGACCAAAGCAAAGCGCAAAATCAGTGGTAAATTAAAGCGATGAGGCGACATCCCTATTATCTATTTCTTTTATTCATCTTTGCGCAAAGCAGTATTGCCGCAATTGGGGTCTCTATCGACCGCAACCCGGTGCATGTTAACGAGTCCTTTCAATTAATATTTGAAGCCGATGAATCGCCGGATGACGACCCGGATTTTTCACCGTTGCAAACACATTTCGTGATTTTAAATACCAGCCAGAATAATAGTATTAGCATCATTGATGGCGATTACCAACGCAGTATCAAGTGGACGCTACAGGTCATACCGAAGCAGGTGGGAGATTTTATTGTACCTGCTATTCGTTTTGGTGATGATAAAACCGAGCCCTTTTCGGTATCGGTAAAAGCAGCCAGTCAGCCGAATGGGAATTCCAATAGTGATTTGATTCTGGAATTGACCGCTGATAGCGAAACTATTCCTGTTCAGGGACAGGTTATTATCAGTATGCGCTTGATGAGTAACACCAATATAACAGCCTATCAGTTTGGTGACCTGATGATCGATGATAAGGACGTGGTGATCGAACCACTTGGAGACGTTAAGCGATATCAGACCAGGCTAGGTGATCAGGCTTACCTGGTATTGGAGAAAAAACTGGCATTATTCCCTCAGCAAAGTGGTCAATTCAGGCTCGAACCGGTGCTTGGTGAAGTCCGCCTGGCGCCACAATCCAGTTCAATATTCGACCCGTTTCAGACCCGAGGAGAGATTAAACGTGTCCAATCGCCAGAGTTGGTACTCGAAGTAACCGGCATCGATCCGGCATTTAGTGACCAGCACTGGTTGCCGGCCACAGAGCTGCGGCTCCATGATTTCTGGCAGGGAGATCTTACTAAACTGGTTGCGGGTGAGCCGATAACACGGACCCTCACTTTGGTTGCCGAAGGGTTAACTGCTGCGCAATTACCCACCTTTAGCCAGTCCGATGTCGCTGGAATCAGGCAATATCCTGATCAGCCCGTGCTCAGCGACCAGCGTAGCGAGACAGGCATTATCGGCGAGTTACAACAAAAAATCGCGTTGATACCTACTGCGGGCGGTCGCTATACATTGCCCGAAATTGCCATTCCCTGGTGGAACGTAACCACGCAACAACTAGAAGTCGCGCGCATTCCATCGCGTACGATAAATGTCGCTGGCAATGTCGTGGATAACCAACCAATGGCAGAGGTTAATTCAGAATCCAGTCAAATCGATGCAGTCGCACCTGTCTCCGAACCGACTCAACAGACAAATCGGTTCTGGGTCTGGTTGAGTCTGTTCCTGGCCTGTGGCTGGTTGGGCACTGGTTTAATATGGTGGTTCAAAAGTGAACAAAGCAGCGAGATATCGCCGCCGCAGTCGACTGAAGTATTCGGGCTGCGCGCTGCCAGAAAACAATTGAAGCAGGCCTGCGAGGTCAACGATGCGCATGCTGCCCGTGAAGCCCTGTTAGGTTTGGCGAAAGCCTTAAATACGAAGTTTGATCATATCAATCAACTGGCCGATTATTATGGTGAACCGTTAAATTTGCATATCGATGCTTTGAACCAGAGCCTGTATAGCCAAAAATCCGCTGAGTGGAAGGGCGAAGCGCTGTGGCAAACCTGCCAAAATATTTCCGCAGAGTCGAATCCTTTACAAGACTTGTCCGAAAATCGGTTGTCGGCACTAAATCCCTAAATCGCCAGAAATATCTTTCACGATTCATAGGGAACTCGGATAAACTCCGAGCTATGGAATTAACTCAAGAACAGATATTGATTATTGTTGCCGCATTGGCGATTGCTGTTGTCCTGTTGGTGACGTGGCATTTTTCTTCGAAGCTGCAAAAAAGCTCCGAGAGCAATAATGATCTGGTAAAAAATCTTGCTCTAAGTGAACAGGCACTCAGTCAGTTGAGAATCCAACACGAGGAAGCAAGGTCTAGTCTGGCTGAGTTAGATGAGCGGAGTCAGGAGCTTCAGCAAGCCTTGCATCACTCGGAAAAGGCCAATCAGTCACTGGCGATGGAGCTGGAAAAAGATAGGGAGCTAAGCGAGCAAAAATTGCAGCAATTTGAAGAAAGTCGTAAGCGGTTAAAAGTTGAATTTGAGAATTTGGCAAATGATATTCTCAAATCCAGTCAGAGCCAGTTCGGTCAACAAAGCCGTGAGGGACTCGATCTATTTCTAAAGCCGTTTCGACAGCAGGTCAATGATTTCAAATCTCGTGTCGAGGAAATTCATAGCAAGGATCTCACGCAGCGTGCCGAACTCAAAACTGAGCTTAAGCAATTGCATGAACTTAATCGGCAAATGACCGAAGAGGCAAACAATCTTGCCACCGCGCTCAAGGGTGAAAAGAAAACTCAGGGTAATTGGGGTGAGTTAATTCTGGAAAACGTACTCGATCGTTCGGGATTGATCGCTGGGAAGGATTATAAACGCGAAGTGAGCTTTAATACCGATGATGGTCGGCGTCGACCGGATGTAGTTGTATATCTACCCGAAGAAAAACACCTGATAATCGATGCCAAGGTGTCTTTGAACGCCTACACCCGCTTCGTCAATGCTGAAGATGAGGCCGAACGTACGTTGGCCATTAAGGAGCATGTCGCAGCATTCAGTCAACGCATGAGTGAATTATCTGATAAAAACTACTTTGATTTACCGGGTATCAAATCGCCAGAAATGGTGTTTATGTTTGTACCGATAGAGTCGGCATTTGTCGAGGCGATAAAAGCGGATGAACAATTATTCCAGACCGCTATCGATAAACGTATTCTAATCACCACGCCGACTACATTGCTGACCAGTCTCAACATCGTGCGACAGTTATGGCGTTTTGAGGATCAGAATAAGCATACGGCCAAACTGGCCGCCAGTGCTGGCGGAGTTTACAACCAGCTACGCCTGTTTCTGGAAAGCATGGATAGCCTGGGCGATCAGCTCGATAAAGCGCAAAACACCTATAAAAAAGCACGCGACCAGCTCGCATCGGGTAAGGGCAATCTGGTCAAGCGGGTTGCTGAATTCGAGAAGCTGGGCGTCGCGGTTAAAAAAGAAATGCCCGAGGCTTTCGTCGAGCAAGCGGATCTGGAAATGATAACGCTGTCATCGAATGACACCAGCTCAGATACTTGAAAATAGCCACTTTGCCTTCATATTTGAAGTGTGACAATAACAGTCGATTGAACATTAACTATTCCCCATGAAATATCAGGATTATTATCAAATTCTTGGCGTCTCGCGTGATGCTGACGATGCCGAAATTAAAAAGTCTTACCGTAAGCAGGCAAGGAAATACCATCCTGATGTCAATAGCGAAGCTTCGGCGGAAGAAAAGTTCAAGCAGGTTAACGAGGCTTACGAAGTTTTAAAAGATTCCGAAAAACGCCAGGCTTATGATCGCTTTGGTTCCGACTGGAAGCATGGCCACGAATTTTCGGGTGCCGGTCGCGGCGCTGCTTATAGCGGCGGCGGTGGTGGTGGATTTAGCGGTGGAGATTTCAGCGACTTCTTCGAGTCAATTTTTGGTGGTGATGGCGGTGGTTTCCAGCAGCAAGCTGGTGGTCGAACTCGGCAGGCGCGTCCAGAACCTAATGGTGAAGATCAGCAGCTGAAACTAGACATATCACTCAAAGAAGCCTATCACGGCGGCACCAAGACTATACAGTTTTCGCAAAAGAATCCGTCTGGCGGTAGCCATAGTGCTGTTGAGATGAAAAAACTTAAAGTCAATCTGCCCAAAGGCGTGGCTCAAGGGCAGAAAATTCGTCTCAGCAAGCAAGGTCATCCAGCTCCCGGCGGTGGTCAGCCCGGCAATCTTTATCTGGAAATGAATGTTCTGCCGCACCCGTATTTTAAGCTCGAAGGTAATGACGTGATATTACGCCTGCCGATCACCCCCTGGGAAGCAGCACAGGGTACTACGCTACAGGTGCCGACGCTGTCCAGTAAGGTCGACCTGAAAATAAAGCCGGGTATGCAATCAGGACAAAAAATGCGACTCAAAGGCAAGGGCATGCCAGGGGCAAAGGGTGCGCCAGGGACTGAGGACGGCGATCAATTCGTTGAAATTATGATCCAGACTCCGCCAGCCCATAGCGAGGACGACGAAGAATTTTATCGGCAGATGCAGGAACGATTCGATTTCAATCCGCGTTCTTTTTAAATATATTTTTCAACAAGGGCAGCCCAGGCTATGAGTAAATTGACCCATTTCAACGAATCCGGCGAAGCCCATATGGTCGATATCGGTGAGAAAGATATTACCGCGCGACGGGCTGTAGTTAAAGGTCGTATCAGCATGTTGGCCGAGACGCTGGATTTAGTCAAACAGGGTACACACAAAAAAGGCGATGTACTCGGCATCGCACGTACTGCCGGAATTATGGCAACCAAACGCACCGCCGATCTAATACCGTTATGTCATCCCCTGGCACTTACGCATGTTTCGGTCGACTTCGAAATTGACGATACCGGAAATAGCATCGAGTGTACTGTGGCTACAGAAACACGAGGCCAGACTGGTGTCGAGATGGAAGCCTTAACCGGTGCTCAGATTGCGTTACTGACTATTTATGATATGTGTAAGGCAGTTGACCGCGGTATGGTGATTGGCGAGCTGCGCCTGATCGAAAAGTCCGGCGGTAAATCCGGACACTGGAAAACCGATAATCAGAATCCTCGTTAAATCCGTGATCATCGATCAAACTAAAATCATTCGCCTTTTAGAAACAGAAATCCAGAATTTCGCCGCAGCAAACCCACGATCAAAATTACTATTCGATCGCGCCACAGAATCCCTGGCGGGTGGCGTGCCAATGCCCTGGATGACCGAGTGGGCGAGTCCTTTCCCATTGTTTATTGATTGTGCCAGCGGCGCCCATGTACGTGATGTCGATGGTCATGATTATGTGGATTTCTGCCTCGGCGATACCGGCGCATTGTTTGGGCATTCTCCACCGGCTGTTGCAAATGCGGTGATCGAACAGGCGACTCGGGGATACTCTTATATGCTCCCCACCGAAGATGCGGTCTGGGTAGGAGAGGAACTACAGCGGCGGTTTGAACTTCCATACTGGCAGTTTGCGATGACAGCCACCGACGCTAACCGTTTCGCCATCAAGGTAGCGCGGGCTGTAACTAATCGAACGCTTATTGCGGTCTTTAATGGTTGCTACCACGGCAGCCTCGATGAAACCCTGGTGAGCTTGCAGGATGGTGGCATGCAACCGCTGTCAACTAACATGGGGATTGCTGTCGATCCAGCGCAAACTACGCGCATTGTCGAGTTTAATGATCTCAAAGCGCTAGAAGTATTGCTGGCAGAGGAAAACATAGCCTGCTTACTTTGTGAGCCGGTGTTGACTAATATTGGACTGGTATTCCCCGAGTCTGGGTTTCACAAAGCGGTACGAGAACTGACGAAAAAATACGGAACATTGCTCATTGTCGACGAAACTCACACCATTTGTGCCGGTCCCGGTGGAGCGACTCAGGAACTGGCGCTAGAGCCCGATATCATCACACTTGGGAAACCGTTGTCGGGTGGCATTCCGTCTGCAGTCTACGGCTTCACTGAAGAGGTTGGTAAAAGTATCAGCAATTGGGCTGCAGATCAGGATTCATTTGTTACCGGAGTCGGTGGGACGCTAGCAGGCAACGCCTTCTCCACACGGGCTATGCGCGCCAATCTCGAACAGGTGATGACCGACCAGGCCTTCCAGATAATGACAGAAAGGGCGCAGGGTCTTGTTGGCGGAGTAGAGTCAATAATTAAGGCGTTCGCATTACCCTGGAGTGTTGCTCGGCTGGGTGCTCGCATTGAATATCGTTTCTATCCACAGCAACCGCGTAACGCGACTGAAGCAACCCAGATCAGCAACCGAGAACTTGAACGGCTATTCAGATTGTTTTTCCTTAATCGAGGTTTGATGCTGACCATCTTTTATAATGTTGCACTTATATCACCCGAAACCACGGTCAAAGACATTGATCGGCATGTTGAGGTGTTTAGAGAATTTGTTGAACTGGTTAATTGTTGATCTGAGTCCAGGTTTGCGATGCCACCCGATGAAAATTCTCACCAAGGATGCCGCGTATTTCATCGTCTCGAAATCCTTGTTGTTGCAGGCTGTCGGTTAAGCCGAGTAATTGGGCGGGGCTCGCGTGCGTTATATGTGGCGTGTCGTAAGCCTGACCGGCAGGCCAAAAATCAGGACGACTGCTCAAAATGGCACTCAGGTCAAGATCCGTCGGCGGAGAATAATCGAATCCTAAGCCAACGTGTTCGGCACCTACCAGATCACTAAGATAAACAATGTGTTTGATCAACGTCTCATTATCTGAATTATTATCGCCAAGAAAAATGCCCATACCGTTAACGCCTATCACACCGCCGGTTTTTGCGCAGGCTTTGATTTGATCATCACGAATATTGCGTTGATGAACGCAAATAGCGGTGGGATTGGAATGAGAAAAAACCACGGGTTTAGATGATTCAGCCATAATATCAATGGTGGTTCGATACGCCGCATGCGAGCAATCGACTATGATGCCGAGCCGATTCATTTCGTGGACGATTTCCTGTCCAAACTGGCTGAGTCCGATATCGTCGTCGTGGCAACCACCCGCCGCATGGTTATTCAGATTGTAGGCGAACAGCATCTGGCGCACGCCGAGTACGTGATAAACACCAAGCATGTGAATGTCGCCATTTAGCGCATTCATGCCTTCGATATCGAAGCTAACCGCCAGTTTGCCCTGTTGTCTTGCGTCTTCTATATCGGAAATACTGCCAACGAGTTTGAATTTATCCTGCTGTTTTAACATCCAGTGTCGATACGCTGCCAATGTCGCCAGCGTCTGTTGCCAGTCCATGACATCGAAGCCGACGTTGATGCTGACATAATTGACGCCATTTTCGTGCCAGTCCTTTAACAGATTTAAGTCGACCTGTGGGCTCGGAAAAACTCCGGCGTGGGCATCCCAGACCAGGGCTTCGTTGTAGATATCGGTAGCGCTTAACGACATAAATCTAATCTCCTACGCAGCTTGATTGTGTCGGCAAATAAAGCTGCCCGTCAAATACTTTAGTCGCGACACCACCGACCTGCAATCGCGTTATATTTTTATTATCCATGCTCGCAATAGTTCGTATCGAACTGGGTCGGTTGATTTCTAACCCCTGTTCCGCCAGCACGATGATTTGCTGGTTGTCGTCTTTGTTAACAAGTTCGTGACGGATCAGGTAACAGCTCAGTGCGGCATTCGTGGTGCCAGCAGCGGCGGACTCGGCAACACCGACAGCCGGGCAGAAATCGCGTACGTGCAGTGTACTTGTTGCCTGCTCGACTTCGCTGCAAAATACTGCAATGGTTTGAATGTCATGTTGATCGCAGAATCGAACAATGGCATCGAAATCGGGTTTTATTCGCGACATCGCTTCCAGACTTTTGAGTGGCACGATGAGGTGAATGAAATCCCCCACGGCGGTTTCCAGCGGCAGGTCGTTGCGATAATCGTCTGCATTGATACCGAGAATTTCTGACAGTTTGGCCAGGTCAAAATCATCTTTTCGAAACGAGGGCGGTGTGACCTCAAGCATCACCAGTGGTCTATTATCGACGCGGCGAGTGATTTCAACACGAGCCATGGTGGAAGGCAGTTTGAGGTTAAGCTCAGTGGAACCATTTTCTGGAATATCAATGACGCCCAGGTCTACCATTCGAGTTATCAGGCAAACAGTTCCATGGCCGCACATGGGTAATTCGGCAACCGTTGAAAAGAACTGTACCTCGATTGAGTCAGCATTGACTAAACTAACAAAACTGGTCGCCGGTGCGCCGACTTCGCGAGCGATTCGATAACGACTGACGATATCAATCGTAGCGGCCTCTGGAATAATGCCCGCCGGGCTACCACCGAATCCGGTTTCTGAAAAGGCATTGTAAAGCGCAAAGGGTATACCGGTCATAAACGAAGCTGCTTTGTTGGCTGTGGATGTCGAATTTAGCATATAATCCCTCTCACAAAAAATGGTCAATTATGATTCTCAGGAGTTTCGTAGTGAAGATTAAAGGCAGTACGGTTGTTGTCACAGGTGGCGCGCAGGGTTTAGGTAAGGCCATCGGTTTGAAGCTGGCAGCAGACGGCGCTCGCGTCGCGTTAGTCGATGTTAATGCGGAAGCACTCGAATCTGCGGTTAGCGAATGTCAGCAAGGCGGGTCAGTGGTAAAAGCCTATATCGCCAATGTCACCGACGAGCAGCAGGTTGACGAATTATTTTCGACGATTGAAGTCAATCTTGGCCGCATTGCCGGCCTGGTCAACAATGCTGGAATTTTGCGTGATGGCTTGTTGGTCAAAGCAAAGGATGGAGTAGTTACCGATAGACTCTCATTAGAGCAATGGCAATCGGTTATCGATGTGAACTTAACCGGGGTATTTCTCTGTGGCCGCGCAGCAGCAACGAAAATGATCGAGAGTGACACAAAGGGGGCCATTATTAATATCTCCAGCATCAGCCGTGCGGGTAATGCCGGGCAGTCAAACTATGCAGCCTCGAAGGCAGGTGTGGCTGCGCTCACGGTCACCTGGGCGAGAGAACTGGCACGATACGGAATTCGATGCGCAGGCATCGCACCGGGCGTGTTTGAAACCGAAATGGTGGCCTCGATGAAGCCCGAAGCATACGACCGTATTGTTGGTGCTATACCGTTGAGTCGAACCGGACAGCTCGACGAACTAACCGATACTGTGACTTATATTCTGGGCAATGATTATATCAATGGCCGGATTATTGAGCTGGATGGGGGATTGCGGTTGTAGTTGTTACTACCCCTGCTCCAACAAACTCCTTAAATCAATCACCGCCGCATTCGCCCTCGATATATACGACGCCATCACCAACGAGTGATTGGCAAAAAAACCGAATCCGCTACCGTTCATAATCACCGGGCTCCACAGAGTTTCCTGGCTGGCTTCGAGTTCGCGGATGATCTGGCGCAGGCTGATTAACGCATTTTTCTTCGTCAGTACTGATTCGAAGTCGAGCTCGGCGGCTTTCATAAAATGTATCAGTGCCCAGGCCGCCCCACGGGTTTCGTAGAAAACATCGTCTATTTCACTCCAGGGGGTTTTGACATCGACTTGCTGACTGGTTTCGGTGGACTGCACTGCTTCGGCATCGCCGGCCAGATCGGTATTCAGGCGAGTTTGACCCACGCTTGCGCTGAGGCGTTGCGAGAGGCTGCCAAGGCGCTTCTCGACCTGGTTGAGCCAGTCTTTCAGGTTATCGGCACGGGCGTAAAATTGGGCTTCCGGGTTGGCCGGATTTTGAAGTCGGTCGAGGTATGCGTAGAGCGCATCGATGCCGTCCTGATATTCGCTTTCGGTCGCGGGTAAAATCCACGAACCGCTATCGAAGTTGAACTGGGGCTCGGCGATGATGAGGTCGACGTCTTCGGTCGATTGTGATTGCGAACGGCTATAGTCGTTGCGCATCGAGCGGGTTAAATCGCGCACTTGTACGAGTACACCGAATTCCCAGTTGGGAATATTGTCGAGAAAAACAGACGGTGGCAATACATCGTTACTCAGGTAGCCGCCGCGCTTGTTGAGCAGGGTTTCCATCGCGGTGATAACGGCGCTGGTAGTGTAGCTGCCGGTGGTTATCTTGGCGCGAGTTTCGGGCGCTTTCTGGTTTGCTGCTTCGACCACATCAAAGGCTTCAGGCTCATCGCTCCAGTAAATTCCTGTCGCTACCATAACGAGAATGATGATAATGACCGGTAGCGATAACCAGCCGTTAGAGGACTCGGACTGTGACGAGCGCTTATTCCATCGATCCTTCAGGTCATCGACCCAATCCATCAGTTTTTCGTTCATCTTCTTGATTCAATTCCAGATTCGTGACACATTCAGGTCATTATATATGGATTAAATATTATGTCAGGAATCCTCAAAAAGATTTTTAAATTGTTTGCCTACCTTTTACTGGTTTTGGTGGTATTTATCGTCTCTATCACCGGTATATTCGTCGCCACTTTTGATGCCAATGAATATAAACAGGATTTGCGCGACCTGGTACGAGAGCAAACAGGTCGAGACTTACAGTTTTATGGTGATATTGGTCTCACTGTCTATCCCGCGCTCGGTATGAAGCTCGGTGCCCTGAGCTTATCCAATGCTCAAGGTTTTGGCAGTGAGCCGATGGTGAAGGTGAACCAGGTGAGTATTAGCGTCAATGTCGCCTCGCTGGTTGCTTTTAATCCCGAAGTGAATCAGTTGCTATTGCGCGATCTGGAAATTAACTTGCTGAAGAATTCAAAGGGCGTAACCAATTGGGACGATCTGGTGAAACCGGGTGAAAGCACAGCTTCGAGCGAAACTCCTTCGACCGAGAAAAGCGATCATGAAGCCATCAAATTACAGGGTGCTTTCGGTGGATTGAATATCCAGAATGCGCGTTTGTTATGGAAAGACGACCAGGCGGGGGTCGAGTACCGGGTGAACGATCTCGATCTAAGCACGGGTCGTATCACTCCCGATGCTGCCTTCCCACTGCAACTGAAGATCCTGGTGCAAAGTGGTAGCGAGATTGACGCGGCACTCAACCTCGATTCTGGCGTCCAGTATTTATTCGATAGTAATAAACTACAGTTGACGGATTTGTCGATCAAGGTAGATACAGGTGGTAGTCTGATGCCCTTCGATCCGCTAAATGTGTCTTTGGCTAGTCAGCGACTCACACTCGATCCAGATAAAAACTCTATCGATATCGAGGGCCTGCAATTAGGCCTGAATAATCTGTTATTAAGAGGTCAGATCCAGGTGCACGACTACAGCCAGCCCTCGGTCTCGTTCAAGCTCATTGCTGATACGCTCGATGTCGATGAATTACTGGGTATACCGCCACCGGACCCGAATGCGGAAGCGGTCGCAGAACCCGAACCGGTAAAAACCGGTAGTGCTGAGGACGTTGAAATTAAACTGCCGATGGAATTATTACGGTCGTTAAAAATTGACGGCAGCCTGACTATCGCAAAACTTAAACTGCAAAACCTGTGGATGGAAAAAATTGAGCTTGGCATGACTGCCAGCAACGGCGTGGTCGATTTAAAGCCATTAAAAATGCTGCTTTACGATGGAAGTTTCGATGCTGCGATCCAGATCGATGCTAAAGGCACGGCACCGAAATATAAAGTGAGTAAGAATTTGAAAAATGTTCAGGTAGGTAAGTTGCTTACCGATTTTTCAGGTGAAGATAAAATTAGCGGTAGTATGGCTGCGGGCGTCAGCATCACAACTCAGGGAGAATGGCTCAGCCAGTTAAAGAAAAATAGTAACGGCAGTATGTCCCTGACCTTTACCGACGGTGCTTTGAAAGGTTTTAACCTGCGATATTTGATCGATAAAGCCAAAGCCAAACTGAAAGGTCAACCGGGTCCTGACGAGGAAGCACAAAAAACCGATTTTTCTGCGCTGAGTCTCACCGGGAAAATCAGGAAGGGTGTATTTAGTAGTGACGATCTCGATTTGCAGGCACCAGCCTTGCGCGTCGGTGGTGAAGGCAAGGCCGATCTCAATAATGAGACAGTCGATTATCTGGTGAAGACCAAACTGGTAAAAACACTCGATGGCCAGGAGGGTGGTAGTCAGGATGAACTCAGCGGTCTATTGATTCCAGTTCGGATAAAAGGGCCGTTCACTGATCCAGATATAGATGTGCAACTGGATGAAATGCTAAAGGCGCAAAGCGCGACCCAAATTGCGGCAGAAAAAGCTAAACTTGAGGCGCAAATTGCAAAACAAAAAGCCGCCTTAGAAGTTGCAAAACAAAAGGAAATCGAAAAACAGAAAGCCGTGCTCGAAGCCAAAAAATCAGCCGCAAAGAAAAAGGCTAAAGACAAGGTTAAGGATAAGCTGAAGAAGCTGTTCGAATAACCTGTGCAAGACGATTTTGCCGAATCGCTGCTCGGTTGGTTCGAATTACATGGCCGTCACGATCTGCCCTGGCAGGACGATAAATCGGTTTATCGGGTTTGGCTGTCGGAAATAATGTTGCAGCAGACCCAGGTCGCAGCGGTTATTCCTTATTACCAGCGTTTTTTAAATCGCTTCCCGACGATTCAAAGTCTCGCCGATGCCAGTATCGATGAAGTGCTTCAGCTCTGGCAGGGATTGGGCTATTACGCCCGTGCCAGAAACCTGCACTGTGCAGCGCAGATAATGCGTGATCAGCACGACGGCAAGTTCCCGACCTCGATGGAAGATACTTTAAACCTGCCCGGTGTCGGCCGTTCCACCGCGGGTGCGATTCTTACCTTTGCCTCCGACCAGAGTTGGCCAATTCTCGATGGTAATGTTAAACGCGTACTCGCACGCTGCTATCAGGTAACAGGTTGGTATGGTCAGACCACGACGATGAAACAACTTTGGCAACTCGCCGAAACCAATACGCCAGACAGTAAAACCGACGATTACAATCAGGCGGTGATGGATTTGGGTGCTACTGTATGCCTGAAGTCAAAACCCAAATGCGATCAATGTCCCTTGACCAGTAATTGCCTGAGTTTTCTACATCAGACGCAGGATCGGTTTCCAGAAAAGAAGCCGAGGAAACTCAAACCAACCAAACATACTCTGATGCTTTTGCATCGTTATCAGGATAGCGTGTTGCTATATCGACGCCCACCCACGGGTATTTGGGGTGGGTTGTGGAGCCTGCCGGAAGTTGATGATATCGATGAAATAGCAGATTGGCAGGAAAGATGTTTAATGTGCCAATACCCTACTTTGTCGATCAGCGAAAAATTAATAAGACACCAGTTCACCCATTTTAGTCTGGATATATCGGTGGCCGAAATAGAATTAAGGGCTTTACCTAAAAAGATATCCGACAATGAAAATATAGAATTTGTGGAGTTTAATCGGCTTGCCGAATATGGGTTACCGACGCCGGTGCGGAAGATATTGAAATAGCCCCTACGGTGGTTGATACCCCGTCAGTTCCATATACCCTTCACCAACTCGCATACCACTTTCATCCTCAACCAGAACCACACCCTCCCAATAAGGAAAGCTGGTTTCCATCCATTGCTGGTCATAAAGTGGTTTGACAATAAATTGCCGATTCATCTCTGGAAGTTCAATTAGCCAGTCGAGCGGCAGGGTAATTTCTGTTTCGTCGTCAATTTTTATTGAGCGAGTATTTTTTTCCGATAAACGAATGTCATCATTACTTAGGGGCGTTAAATTTCCATTAGCATCGACCCAGCTACCACTCAACCAGTGATTGCCATCCTCGTGCCGTAACCGATACAGCATGAGTTTATTACCGTCACTCAAATGCAATGAAAACCAGTCCCAGCCGCGCTGATTCTGGGCCAGTGGTTGTGAACTCCATTCCCTGTCCAGCCAGGCGCTGCCTGATAATGGCTGTCCATTAATCGTACCGACAATTTCAATTTTGGGTTGGCTGTAATAGTAACTGGCCTGCCCCTGTTCAGATTTTTGACTGTAACCTTTATCGTCATGTAATACCCAATCTGCATTGCTGCTCAACCGCATATCAACTTGCCTGTCGGCAATACGGAATTTTAGTTGTGCCGGGAAAAGCGATTTACCGTCAGATCGCCAAACCCAATCGTCGATCCAGGCTTCGAACTGGTTGTCGAGATTCACACCCGCCTGACCGATGCCGCCACGCGCAAAGCGTTGCTCGAAGCTGTGTCCATCGGGTGCGCTAATGGCAGCGTGAGCCATCCACAGTTGATTACTCGACCATCCAGATTCTGATGATTTGGCAGACAATGCGTTACGAAAAAGCGTCCACTGAATGCCCCATTGATTTCCCTGTTGGTCTTTCAGGTTGGCTGTCAGGTACCACCACTCGATTCGGTAATCAAAATGCGGACCGTGATCGGCAGGAAAGTCGAATAGTTTACCGGGTACCACTTTGGCAAAACCTTCGACGTCGTTACGCAGTATTTCGAAACTATCTGCTGAGATGGCGATTGGGGCTACCAGATACAAAAATACTAATAGTATCTTCACGCCAGTTCACCAAGCTGGGCGAGCGCATTGGGCATTCGTCTTCGGAGTTGCCAGCTTGCGAGCATTAAGGTGGCAGCGACAACTAACAGAATAACGCCGCCGAGCTGGATGGCCGGTAGCATGTCCCAGCGCATGGGCATGCTCCAGCCGAAACTGACGATGTTGAGCTTATGAATTAATATCCAGCTTAATACGGCACCCAACGGAATCGCCAGTAACCAGGCGACGAGCACGAATATTAGTATCGGGCAGGCGATGATCATCATCTGTTCCCGAGAGCGAACTCCGAGCGCTCGCCACTGAGCGAATTGGGGTAGTCGTTCCTGCAATATTGCCAGCAAGGAGGCCAGTAATGCGATGGCGGCGACAATCATCGTGAGCGCATTCATCGCGGCGGTAATCGTGAAGGTGCGTTCGAAAATATTCAGCGATAGTTTCCTGACCTGGCTTTGCAAAATCCAGTCTCCAGTTTCAGCGCCCGCCTCGCGCATCGCCTTCTCGGCGAGTAGCTGGGTTGCTTCATCGTTTTTTTTCAACCAGAGTGCAATGCCGCGAGAATGATATTGTGTCCAGTAGTTGACTACTTCGTCGTATGGCAGGTAGAACTGGAAGTTGGGGTTGCCATAATCATAAAAAAAACCAATGACGCGATAGTCGATCAGGCCTTTATCTGTCTGCAATTGAATTGTTTCGCCCAGTTGCAGACCAGCAAGATAATGAACCTGTTCGTTAGCGAGCAGGGTATTCTCTTCAGATTGCCATTGTTTTAAAGTGGCCTCCGGAGTTATTCCAGACCACTGGGCCAATGGCAACTTCAGACTATCAGGTGCGCCGGTATCGACGCCACGGATCAATGTCTGTCGACCTTGCCAGCGACTGGTAACACCGATTCGTCGATGGCTATCGGCTAACCAGGTAGACGAATCTTGCGGATCGAGCAACCGGTCATAATCGATTTTTGATGACCGCAAATAAATATCAGCGCTTTGGCGAACTTCGAGCCAGCCGACGAAAGCGCTGCGGAAACTATCTACCAGTGTGCCGACACCGAGGTTTGCCGTCATTGCCAGTAGTAATGCCATCATCGCCGTACGTAAGGCGGGGAGTTGCGCCCAGCCATCACCGATTAGCCAGCGCGCGATGAGTTGGCGGTCTGCGGTCAGGTGTGAAACGAGCCGTAGCGTGAAGGCGAGCAGGGTGGGCAGAAGCCAGGCTGCTCCGAATAGTAACAAACCCAGTAATAAGAAACCGCTTATCGCGTCGTCGATACGCGGATAGAGAAATATCGAAACCCCTATCAAAGCCAATGAACTCAGCGCCAGATAATGCCTGGATTGGCGTTCATCGAGGCTTGCCCGGCTTATCAGGTTGGCGGGAAGGCTATTGCGTTTGAGCTGTTGGTACAAAGGCCAGGTGAGCGCCCAGAGTAATCCCAGCAACGTGATGCCCCAGGCCTTGAGCAGGGTATCGAATTGCCAGATCAGTTGCGTATCGACCGTGGCGTCGTAAAGGCTATGCAGGCTAGCACCGAGTCCAGGTAATAATACCTTGCCGATTTGCAGGCCGACGACAATGCCAGCGCCTGCGCCGACGAAGCTCCATAATAGTGTCTCTATTAATACTGCACTCAATAGTAAAGAACTGCTAGCGCCCATTAAACGCAGATTCATAAAGGTGGGGCGGCGATACCAGAGCGAGAATCTCACGGCATTAAAAACGATAAATAACCCGACTGCGAAGGACAACAAACTCATCGCGCTTAGATGCGTGTGTAAGCTCTGAGTTAACTCCTGCAAATCGAGATGCTGTTGATTTTCTATCAGCTCAAGCCGATCTGGTAATAAGCTTTCCAGCTGAGATAATTGATCGGCTTCGATATTCCCGACTACCAGGTAGCTGAAGGTTTCTCGATTTAATAATGCGAATGCGGCGGCTATATCCATTAACACCTGTCGTCCCTGCTGACTGTGACTTTTTATCAGTGCCGGAGGGAATCGTCGTCCATCGCGCAGTAACAATTGATCTTCTGGCTGTAGCTCAAGTTCTTCCGCCAGTTGTCTGGGAACCCAGGCTCGATAAGGGGGTTGCACAAAACTGAGCCAGTCGGAAGCCGTGTCACCTTCTCCACTATCCAGTAAGTTATTCGGCAGAGCAAATAAATCGGTAGCGATGATGCTAATCGGTTGACCTTGCTGGGTGCTGACTTCGGCTTCTACGACAGGGAATATTTGACGAAAGCCGGCACGGCGCAAGTGAATATAGTCGTCGACTTCGATGGCTTTACCGGTGCGGCTATGAATCCAGTAGCTGGCCTGGACTCCTAGTAATGAGTCGGCCTGTTCATAACTCAGGCGAGCCTGCTGGTTGATAATTTGTACTGCGCTCCATAAACCGACACCAGCGATCAGGCCAACGAGGAGGAACAGGGTTTGCCAGCCATGCCGCCAGTAATGGCTGAAAACAGCTTTGAGAACTAGGACAGAGCTAGGCTGCACCGATCTCGCCAAGCTTGCCGCTATGCAATAAAACTGAGCGGTCGAGATAACTCGCCATCTCTCGACTGTGAGTCACCATAAGCAGGCTGCTACCAGCATTTTTCACCAGAGCGCTGAATAGTGCCATCACCTCAAGGCTGGACTGCTCGTCGAGGTTACCGGTTGGTTCGTCGGCGAGTACCAGCGCAGGCTTGTGGAGCAGCGACCTGGCGATGGCTACCCGTTGTTGTTGGCCACGCGAAAGTTGATGAGGAAATTTCTTTAACTGTTTCCCCAATCCGAGCCGATCGATTAACAGGGCTTCGTAATCACTGTCGAAGCGTTGGCACAAAGCTGCCTGAAAGCGAATATTATCGATAATATCCAGTGTCGAAATCAGATGAAACTGCTGGAACACCAGACTGACCTGATGGCGTCGCATTTCTGCCAGTGCGGCTTCTGACATCGATGTTATCGAAGATTGGTCGATTTTGATTTCTCCACTATCGACCTGATCCAGCCCTGCGATTAAATGCAGTAAGGTGCTCTTACCGCTGCCACTTTCGCCGAGCAATGCTACCGATGTGCCTGTTGCCATTTCGAAATTGAGACCGCTGAATACGACAACATCACCTTCGGCCTGTTTGAATGATTTATTTAGGTTTTGAATCGAAAGCATGGATCGACTAGCGAGATTTTGATTTCAGCAAACGCTATAATACTGTAATTCATCATACAGTAGAGTTTTTCAATGCCGACTATTTGCGAAATCGCTGATTTACAAAAACTTGCCCGTAGTCGTGTCCCGCGTATGTTTTACGAATATGCCGATTCAGGTTCGTGGAGCGAAACCACCTACCGGGAGAATCAGTCTGATTTTGGTAATATAAAGCTGCGTCAGCGTGTTGCAGTCGATATCACGAATCGTTCCCTGGAAACCGAAATGATCGGCCAGAAAGTGTCGATGCCGGTAGCGCTCGCGCCAGTCGGCCTAACCGGTATGCAACATGCCGATGGCGAAATCAAGGCGGCCAAAGCGGCTGAAAAATTTGGCGTGCCTTTTACGCTCTCGACTATGAGTATTTGTTCGATAGAAGATGTTGCGGAGCACACCACTAAACCATTCTGGTTTCAGCTTTATGTGATGAAGGATCGTGATTTTATTGGCCGATTAATCGACCGTGCGAAAGCAGCAGGTTGCAGTGCTTTAATGCTGACGCTTGATTTGCAGATTCTTGGGCAACGGCATAAAGATCTACGCAATGGCCTTAGCGCGCCGCCAAAATTTTCGATTAATAGTGCATTGCAGGTGCTAAGTCGCCCACGTTGGTGTATGAATATGTTAACCACGCGTCGCCATGGTTTTCGAAATATTATCGGCCATGTTAAAGGGGTTGGTGATCTGTCTTCATTATCATCGTGGACCGCCGAACAGTTTGACCCTAAATTATCCTGGGATGATATCGAGTGGATCAAGCAGCGCTGGGGAGGTAAGTTAATTATCAAGGGTATACTCGATGTTGAAGATGCGAAGATGGCGGCGAAGACCGGTGCCGACGCAATTATTGTTTCTAATCATGGTGGGCGTCAACTCGACGGTGCGCAAAGTTCGATTAGCGCACTGCCAGCAATCGTCGATGCCGTTGGTAATGACATCGAAGTGCACTTCGATGGTGGTATTCGTTCCGGCCAGGATGTTCTAAAGGCGATATGTCTCGGAGCGAAAAGTACCTACATCGGCCGGGCGTTTATTTATGGCCTGGGGGCGAGTGGCGAGGCTGGTGTCAGTCAGGCGCTCGATATTATTCGTCGTGAACTCGATACTACCATGGCGTTATGTGGCGAAAGGTTGCTGACTAATTTGGGTCGTCATAACTTACTCAATCCGCCAGTTTAGCGTTATCGATTTCCCGTTGGCGTAATTCCATGCGGCGCACCTTGCCGGTCGTGGTCATGGGGAGTGAATCGACGAATGCTATTTCTCTTGGGTATTCGTGTGCGGAGAGTCTTTCGCGTACGGATTGCTGGATTTCCTTTGCCAGTTCATCACTGGCCTGTTGATGACTTGCGAGTACGACGAAAGCTTTGACGATTTGTCCGCGCAGGGCATCAGGTTTGCCGATTACCGCCGCCTGTAATACGGCTGGATGACCTAGTAAAGAATCTTCGATTTCACCAGGGCCAATTCGATAACCTGCGCTACTAATGACGTCGTCTTTGCGTCCGACGAACCAGAGGAAACCATCCTCGTCGCGGTAACCGACATCGCCGGTGCGAAACCAGTTGCCGGTTTTTTTACTCTCGGTTGCTGCTTCATTGTTCCAGTATCCCAGGAACATGACGGGGTCGTCGCACCAGGCTGCAAGTTCGCCGTTTTCACCATCGGCGAGAATTTTTCCATCATCATCGATAATATCGACTCGATGACCTGGGTAGGGTTTGCCCATTGAACCCGGTTTTGGTTCCATGATTGCGGAACAATTACCGACCAGGTAATTGAACTCAGTTTGCCCCCACATTTCATTAATGGTGATACCCAGGGTCTCACGTCCCCAATGGATGAGTTCTTCGCCGACCTGTTCGCCAGCACTCATAACTGCTCTTAAACGTAAAGAATATTTTTCTTTAATGTTTTCTACGGAGCGCAGCATTTTTAAAGCGGTAGGTGGGATGAAAGCATTCGTTACCTGATATTTTTCGAGCAATTTAAAGGCGCGTTCAGGAACGAATCCACTGCCCTCGTAAGCCAGAATGGGAACGCCATAATTGAGGCTCGGCAATAGCCCATCCCATAAGCCTCCGGTCCAGGCCCAGTCGGCTGGCGTCCAGAACAGGTCGTTCTCTTTAGGGAAAAAATTCTGCGACATTTCGAAGCCGGTGAAATTACCGATCACCGCCCGATGTGCCACCAAAGCACCTTTGGGTGGGCCGGTAGTACCTGAAGTATAAATCAGGCAGGCTGCGTCATCTGCGTTGGTTTGTACCATTTCAAAGTCAGCATCGCCCTGTTTGAGAAGATGCCAAAATTCTGCGCTGGATTCTCCACAATGACAACCGATAACCAGTTCTAACTCATCTAACGATGACTCCAGGTCATGCACAGTTTGGTACTTGTTGGAGTCAGTGATGGCGATTCGCGCGCCACTGTCACGCAGTCGGTATTCGAGTGCTTCTGGTCCGAATAATATAGCCAGTGGTAATGCAATTGCACCGAGCTTGTAGATGGCCAGATGTGCAATTACGGTTTCAATTCGTTGAGAGAGTACGATAGCAATGCGATCACCGCGCTTAATGCCCTGGGCTGAAAGTGCATTCGCAAATTGATCGGAAAGTGTTTTTAGTTGACCGAAATTATAATTCGCGCAATCACCGTTCGCGTTCTCATAGTAAATTGCAATTCTATCGTGATTGCTTTGATGTCGTTCGCAGACCTGGTAGGCGATGTTTAATTTGGTGGGTATATTCCACTGGAAATTGTTGTAGATGGCATCGAAATCGGTTTGATCGGGGTCTATTAGATGCACACTAGTTTTGTCTCGAAGTTACTAGCTATATGATAACCTATTGATGGAGAAAAAGAATTACGAAATAAATAATTGTTGCACAGAGCAGGTTTCGGGCATTGTTAGATAATTCTCATTTTTTACTCCATGTGCTTTAATAGTGTAAACTTAGTAGTATATTTCAGTTGTAGGGACAGGAAAAATCCCTTTTATTCGTTAAATTACTGCCATAAATTTATGTGTGCAGCGGGCTAACCAGGATGAAAGTCTGTTAATTAACATCCACGATAACAGTGGCAGGAGTAGTTAATACTATGAACAACTTCGATGACTGGTCGCAAATCATATCGAAATATTTGAAATCGGAATCCGACCCCCTCGGTAGTCTGACTAAATATGAACTGGAAGGTGATGCTGCTCGAACTGCATTTATTCGTGCAGTTCTCGAACGTTTTCTCCCTGAGATCTATGGCATTGGTTCTGGCCAAATCATGGATGCCAGCGGAAAGATGTCTGGGAAAATTGATATAATAATTTATCGTAAGGATTTTCCTCGATTGGACTTACCCGGTAGCCGTGATATTTATCTTTACGAAAGCGTCATTGCGACCATCGAAGTAGCCGCGAAATTAGTGAAGAAATCTTTTTTCGAAACGCTCGATCGATGTGCTTCGCTGGCAGACTTAAATCCCCAAATAGATCCCAAAGTCATAACTGCTCTGGCCGCACGTAATCAATTATCATTAAACGAAAATAAACAATACGTTCACCCTGATCCAATACGTACGGCACGATTTAGTTTGATCGGACGACCGCTTTCATTCATTTATGGATTTAGCGGGTATAAGGCCAGCACCAACATGATGGTCGATACATTAAGTGCCTGGATACAGGATCGTCATGAAAATAATAAGCCAGTCGATTTGAAATCCCTGCCTGCAGTCATTGCGACGCAGGGTTGTTTCGCCTGGAGAAATTCAGCGCCGTTCTCCATGAGCAATAGCTCCCTGATGGGGGTCGGGTTTGATGCAGCGCCGGTTCGATTAATAGTACTGCAACTTT
Organism: Gammaproteobacteria bacterium; assembly: GCA_030595795.1. GTDB lineage: Bacteria > Pseudomonadota > Gammaproteobacteria. The sequence continues at coordinate 9,543 of JAUVCH010000012.1, read as the reverse complement.
TGCATACACTGAGCAGAAGATTACGCGTAACCACGGACGCCTATGGCCTGAAACCAGCACTTGATGGTTATCTGAATCGTATGCCGCCGCCTGTTATAGATCTTCACGTTGGCAAGGCGGTTAATCCGGGAACAGAGACACCTGTCGTAACTGAAAGAGTAACTAAGACAGTTGCGAAGGTGGCTGAAAAACCCGTGCATAAACCTGCGCAAAAGCTGGAGCAGAAAACGGTTAAAAGAGCTATCAAAGCCGCCGCTGCAAAACCAGCGATGGAGAAAAATTCCAGTCCATCGCCGGCACCGGTAAAGGCCGCCGTTGAAGCCCCAAAGACACTGACTTCATTAAATGTAAAACCTGAACCTGTGGATGCTCCGTTCCCGGTACCTAATGCAGAATTAATTCCTGAGTTGGATCCCAATCCACCGGAAGACGGGATTAAGGAACCTGTACCCAAACCAGCTGTTGATATCCAACTGGGAGAACCAATTCAGCAAAAGTCCAGATCGGTAGCGGCGGTTGATTCGGCTCTTCCCTCCAGTGCGGCTAATGATTTTATGGAAACCGTCAAATTGAATATGGCTGCGCCAAAGAAGGAAAGTGCGGAGGAAAAGAGTACGTCCGCTTCTGAAGACTTCGTAGAAACGGTTAAACTGAATCTGTCTTCGAAAAAAGAGCCATTTCCAGATTTGCAGCCGAAGTCTGAACCTGAGCCAGAGCCATTTACTTCGACGATACCTCAGTTAACTCAATAGGGTATTTATATTAGGAACTTTTTCTCGTTAGTTAGCACTTGATCCTGATCGCATTGTCCATTAGTCTTTTGATTAAATTTATATACCGAAAATTGGAGCTAGCGATGTCGTTTTTTAGCAAACCTGTAATCTGGTTAAGTTTGTTGTTCTCTCTTATGGTTCAAATGCCTTTACAGGCTGCGATGGTGGAGACTCCTGAGTTGCTCCTGCAGTCAGAGCGTGTTGAACTGATAACCCTTCTCGAACGAGAGGAAGTGCAGCAGCAGCTCATCGAATTAGGGGTCGATCATGAGGCGGCACTCGCCAGAGTAAATCAGATGACGCATGAGGAAATAGCTACTCTCAACGGGAAAATTACCGATTTACCAGCTGGCGCCGGCGTCAGTACGATTGATTTATTACTGGTTATTTTATTGATTATTTTGTTGGCGTAGAAATTTAATTATTGACCAAATCGCTGTCGGTATTCGTTAGGTGTCACATCAATGCGGCGGATAAAAGTTCGCCGCATTCGTTCGTAACTTGGTTGGTCACGCGCCTATACTTCAAATGTCGCTGCTATAGCCCTGGTGATCATGGCTATTATTGCGCCGATATCCGGTGTCATGTTTGACCGTAAAGGCCTGCGAATTACGTTGCTATTTGGGTTAGTGGTCGTTTGTGCATCCGATAAATGGACAGGTAATTATTACGATCAGAGCTAATACAGCTAACTGAAGAAAATCAGGAATCAGAGATGCTAATCTCCAAACGAGGCCCTATCATGCTAAACCCATTCTTTATATAAAAATCAATTGTCCTTTGCCACTCTTCTGGCGAAGGCGCGCCAACTTCGAGAATTGACCATCCCTTATCAGAACTAAATTCCTTTGCTGACTCGATAAGCCGGACACCAATACCTTGTGACCTGAATTCTGGTTTGATGTATAACTCGGTTATCTCCCCAAATACACCACCGGCATAGATGGCGGCGCATTGGTTAATATTTAGTGTGGCAATAATTTCATCGTTAGACTCCGCGACTAGTGCCCAGAAATTATTCCCTTCAGATAAAAGTGAGTTTGATGTCTCGACAAAAGATTCTTTACTATGTTCGGCAGTCCACTCAGGAGACAGTTCGTATAACAGATCCCAGGTCAGTGCTCCGACAGCGTCATAGTCGGCGGGAGTTGCGGTTCGTATGGTAAAGTCCTTGTTCATGACTTGATCAGATGTTTCCTGGTTTCATTTGATATCTACTCAGGCCTATCGGCTAAAGAATTCAATAAGCGCTTCCGCACAAATTTCAGGTTCTTCCTCGGCAATAAAATGCCCGCAATCGAGTTGTAACTCAGTCACGTTATCGGCCCAGCGTTGCCAGACAGGCAGTAGGGATTTAGCCATATATTGTTTGCCCCAGGGAACGAACACCGGGCAGGTGATTTTCCTCTTAGCGTCTCTGTCCTGCTGGTCATGCATTAGATCAATCGTCGCCCCAGCACGATAATCTTCGACCATGGCTTCGATCACTGATGCCTTATGGATGTGTCTGCAGTATTCTGCCACCGCAGATTTGGACAGAGGTTTACCGTCACCTACCCAACGTTCGAGCAAATGGTGCAGGAAAAACTCCGGGTCAGCGCCAATCATTTTTTCCGGTACGGGTGCGGGTTGTGCCAGAAAAGGCCAGTGAAAAGCGCTTATAGATGCACTCCAATCCATCGCTTCCCAAACATCTATAGTCGGTACCACGTCGATACTGGCTAAATGTGTAACCCGTTCTGGATGATCCAATGTGAGTCGATAGGCAACACGCGCACCTCTATCGTGTCCGGCCAGGCGAAACTCGTTAAAACCCAATTGTTCCATTACCGTGACCATGTCATTAGCCATCGTACGTTTGCAATAATTGTGGTGTTCAGGATCGGGTTTTGGACCGATGCTGTCGCCATAGCCACGTAAATCGGGTATCACCAGGGTAAATTCCGCTGCGAGTATCGGAGCGACCAGGTGCCAGTGAACATGCGATTGCGGGAAGCCATGCAGGAGTAAAAGAGCAGAGCCGCTGCCACCTGTTTTTAAATTAATTTTAGCATCACCGAGATCGATGAGTTTTTGATCAAAGCCGTCAAACATATATTACCCTGGCCTGAAATTTCAAATGACAGTACCTGGATAGTATCGCAGTACTTATGATGGGACATCAAGAAAATAAATGGCAAGAATTTCGGACGTTTTCTTGACTAGAAAAGTTAACTTGTTAGTATCCCGTGGCGCTCGGTAGAATGATTAAATTGGTAATAAAATTCGGCCAGTAATATTTAACTCAAATGGATCCTTATACCTGCCTAATTTGTCGTTAGTCTCTCGGCAGGCAGCCTAAATATCGTAAATTAAGACCAGTTGCAGACGAGTTAGTAAATTATGAAAATTGTCACCTATAACATCCGTTTTGGATTGGGGCTTGATCAATGCTGCGATCTGGAGCGAATCGCCAGGGAAATCGGTGGTGCTGACATTATCGGACTGCAAGAAGTCGAGCGATACTGGCGCCGCAGTGGTATGGTCGATCAACCAAAGCTGCTTGGTGAGTTGCTAGCAGGGTACTATTGGGCGTATTGTCCCGCATTTAACGTTGATGCGAGCACAACTAGTGAAGAAGGCGCGGTGCTAAATCGCCGCCGACAGTTTGGTCCCATGTTACTTTCGCGATGGCCAGTTCTTTCTGCCAGATCCCTGGTGCTTCCTCAACTACCTGCCAGCGAACTGATAAGCATGGCTACCGGTGCTCTCGAATGTGTTATTGATACGACTTCTGGTCCAATGCGGGTTTATTCACTTCATCTTTCTCCACTCTCGCCACGCGAACGTCTGCTACAGATCGATCATCTTTTCGAGATGAATCGGATTTTTGAAAATTGTGGCCGCGTAATTATGGCAGCCGGCAATCACAGTGATCCAGAGGAAGCGGCACATATAGATGAGCTGGACTGGAACAATGGTGAACCACCGCTACCGAATCCGGTTCATACCATATTCATGGGTGACTTTAATAGTACCAAAGAAAGTAGCGAATACACCCGATTTGTCGGTGAACCCGATCCGATTTACGGGCACGGTGTACACAGTGATGTTCTAGTTGATAGCTGGAGTGTGGCGCGCGAAACAAAAGGTCATCCTGAATCGTGGTGGCCGGACCCGCCCGATCGATTACCCGGGCATCCACTGCGCCTTGATTACTGTTTTATTAGCAGCGGACTCTCATCGAAGGTAAACCGCTGCTGGGTCGATACCAAAGCAGTGGGATCCGATCATAGACCCTACTGGGTGGAACTCGATGACTAATATTATTATTGGAAATAACGATGCAAGACTATCAGTAAGGAGTAAATTCAGAGCGGGCAAGCAAAGATGAAAGGAACAATGCTATGAATGATTTTCTCATGATTGGGACAACGGTCGGAATGCTATTCGGACTATTTCACGCGGTTTATATGTCCAGATTAGTTTCAGACAATGCTGGCACAAGCAGTGCCATTAACTGGGGGCACACCGTGCGACTACATCATCGAGGCCAGCGCAAAAAAATGCGCACCAACAGGCCGGATATACGGTAGCTAACTTGTTCCTTTCTTTAAATCACTTTGTCTTGCAAACGGGGAGGAGACCATATATGCGTTTTACGCACCATTCTGATTAAGCCCTCATTCAACCAACTGCGCCAACTGTATCGGCCCAGGTGAAATCCAAACACAAAAGGTAAACAAAGGCGTGGTTTGTGTGGTTATCTCGTGCGGCAACCAGGGCGTGTTATGAATCGGTTCTGCCGCCGGGCGAAGCGTTGCTGGTTTGTCGTCCTGACTCCATAACGTGTCACCACCAAAAGGAAAATATATTTCCTCGGCCTCGTGGTGGTGACGCGGGTAGTGACGGCCAGAACCAATGATGAAAAATGTGGCGATGACACGATCGTGGGAAATCAGAGCATCGTAACCCAGTACGTTGGTGTAGCAGTAATTATCCATATACTCATCGCCAAGCTTTTCCCGGTAATGCTCGGTGCGTATCCATCGCATACAGGGTTCGAATGCGGCAAATACATTTGCCAGTTCTGACATCGGCCCGCCCTGGGCCATTTCGAGCGCGGCGGGGAGATGACGGCAACCGGGCAGGCGTAGAGGTTCTGGCAGAAAGTCGGGTAATGATGCTGAATTGAGTTCGTTTATTATGGTGTTGATCGGCTCGGCCTGAGCGGGGAAGGCTTCGGCACGATTGTTTAAGAATTTGATGAGTTCGTTTTGCAGGTTTTTGAATTGGCTGTTTGCTTCGTCATTATTCATAGTTACATAGATGTTTTTGGAGGAACCAGATAATTTTCGTTTCGATACTATGCTTGTCGATGTGATCTATCAAGCTTCTTCTGCGGGGTGTGTCTTATGGGCTGGACTTCAGAATTTCCTCTCAGATTTATTGGGAAACTGTAACGAGGTACGAAAAATACGCATTATTTGTCGCGAAACCTTGATCGCGACAGAAAAATACGTTTATATGTCGTGATATATATTATTGCGACACATAAACGATGCCTAAACGGATTCCAGATTCAGAACTCGATACCATCAAGCGGGCCATCGGCAATTTTTCTACGGGTGCCTTGATCGAAGATATTAGTAATGCTCTGTCGCAGGCATTAAATCGTCGAACCTTGCAACGTCGGCTGGCATTATTAGTCGATCGAGGTCAATTGGTAGTAGAAGGCAGTGGCCGTGCGACTCGATACAAAATAGCATCGTCTAATGTTGTTCAGGTTGGAACGATCTATGAGAAAGAAACTTTATTTCCAATTAATATTATTCCTGTCTCGCTAGAAGGTGCACGGATAAGACAGGCGGTACAGCTGCCCGTGTCAGAGCGAATGCCCGTTGGATACCAACGGGACTTTGTAGGTGCGTATAAACCTAATCAAACGTTTTATCTTTCGGAACAAACGCGTCAACACCTGAGGGAGATCGGCGGTGTACGAACAGATACCCTGCCTGCAGGGACCTACGCCTTACAAATTTATAACAGGCTATTAATAGACCTGACCTGGAACTCAAGCCGACTCGAAGGTAATACCTATTCTTTGTTGGAAACCGAGAGATTATTAGCAATTGGTGAAGCTGCTGAGGGAAAAGATGCCTTTGAAACACAAATGATTCTTAATCATAAGGCTGCTATAGAATTGCTGGTAAAATCTGCATCAGAGATAGGTTTTAACAGCTACACTTTGTGTAACCTTCATGCATTGCTCTCTGATAATTTACTTCCTGATCTAGCAGCCTGTGGACGATTGAGAGAGCAACCAGTTGGCATAAGCGGCAGTGTTTTTTACCCATTGGAAGGTGGCTCGTTGATCAAAGCATGTTTTGAAGAAGTATTGCGTAAAGCTGGTGCAATTCAAGACCCCTTCGAGCAAGCATTTTTTGTTATGGTGCAATTGCCTTACCTCCAACCCTTTGATGATGTAAACAAACGCACGTCACGATTGGCTGCAAATATACCGCTGATTTGTGAAAACCTCAGCCCACTTTCATTTGTCGATGTACCTGAACGAGAATACATAGATGGATTGCTTGGCATTTATGAACTCAACCGTACTGAATTACTATGCGACGTTTTTGTTTGGGCTTACGAGCGTTCTTGTGCTCGCTATTCTGCAGTGCGTCAGTCTATGGGGGAGCCAGACAAGTTCCGACTTCGATATCGCGATAATATTGCCAACTTGATCAATGAAGTTGTTAGAAACTGTATGGATAAAAAAGCCGCAACCCTGCTAATAAAAGAATATGCCGTCAACGAAATAGATCATAAAGATCAGGCTCGATTTATAGAAGCAACAGAAACCGAACTTCTGAATATGCATGAAGGAAATATGGCCAGATATCGTATCCGTCCTTCACAATTTGCCAATTGGCGAAGCAATTGGCGATAACCGGCAACGACCGCAAAGGAACCGTATAACTATTTCGATTAACGGCCGCTCTTAAAAAACCTTTTAGTCTCAGCACTACCCCATCATTAAACGACCCAAACGACCGATCCATAGGCAGCTCAACATTGCCATAGTTACAGGTGAAGTATCGGTGGTGAAGCGGATGAATAATGGTCGAAATAGTGACTTTGCCGGAATTCCCCAATACGAGTGTCTTATAACCCGAATGCGAAGCTAATAATAGCTTATAGCTTCACAATTGACCGCTTGATCCACGGCAACAGGTTATCGTAATTGCATTCTCTGTTATCGAGCAGGCCAATTAAAAAAGAGTGCGCCTCGAATGCTACAACTTCCATCTTATATCCGTTCAAACGAAAAAACACATCTGTACCGAAAAAAGCGATGCGCTTATTACTGTCTATAAAAGGATGATTCAAAATCAGGGACTCGAACAGGGCTGCGCCCATTTCTGCAAGGTCATTGTAGTAGCCTGTTTGTGGCCTAAATAGTGCGCTTTCTAGAAGGCCCATATCACGTATGCCAGAAGGCCCTCCAAACTGTTCAATCAGTGTTGTGTGAATTCCGAGCAATTCATCACGGCTTAAAAATTGTACTGAACTACTGGGCAAGCAATTTCCCCAACTCGTCATTCTGTGCCATTGAGTCTTCCAGGTGTTTGGGAACCGCTGGCCGGACACGTTTACGTTTGATGTATTCACGAATGGCTTCGGTTAGAAGCCCGGATACGTTCTGATGCTGCTCATTAGCCAGCAACTTAAGTTCCTTCCAAACTGCTTCATCAACTTTTGAACTGATTTTTATATTTTGCATTGGGTCACTATGATTGACAAAACTTGACATGTCAAGTCAGCCCCGGATTTTAGTCATTGCTTCTAATCTTTGTAATCGGGTTCCTGCTTGTCCAGCATTCGAATCAAAGCATCCCAGCTACGAGTAACGTAATCACCAGGGCCTTCGGCACTGGGCAAGGTGTGCGTCGCGAGTTCGTGAAAAACGTCTGGATCGGGTAGCTTTATTTTTGCACCCGAAGCCATGACATCGACCTGAACCTTGCAGGCGTTCTCTAGCGTGTATAGATAATAAAAGGCTTCCCCTACGGTCCTGCCAACCGAAAGCAAGCCGTGGTTGTGCATGATCATCAATGATTTGTCGGCCAGGTCTTCACCGAGTTTCTGGCATTCCTGTGGATTGCTTTCATTGGCGACGCCGTACTCGTGGTAGCAGACCAGTTCGATGACTTCACCCGCCTGCTGTGACAACGGCAGCAGACCTCCTTCCAGGCAGGAAACAGCCATGCCCGCCCGAGTGTGGCTATGCAGCGCAACGTTAATATTCGGGCGCGCTTTTAACACACTCGAGTGTATCGCGTGACCGGCGTTGTTATAGGGATAATCACCAGAGATGACATTGCCATCGAAATCAACCTTGATCAAACTCGACGCGGTGATTTCGTGAAATAGCAGGCCGTAGGGATTAATCAGATACTGGTCGTCGTGACCTGGCACGCGTGCACTCAAATGCGTAAAAATTAAATCGGTCCAGCCGTATTTTACAAACAATCGGTAACAGGCGGCGAGATCCTGGCGGGCTTGCCATTCGGCTTCTGATATATTGTTCAACGTCACTTCATGATCCTCATTCAAACCTTCTGGTAATTACCGTTGGTGATCATATGTGGTGCCAGACGTATAGTCCAGGCTTTGGTGTTGTGTGCTTCAAGGTTGGCTAATAAGCCAGATACTGGCGCTGTATAGAAATCTGATCCGCCAAATATTTAGCGTCGTGCCAGACGCCCCAGATGAAGGAAGACCCTCGTCGTGACAGCCATGGTAATCCGAGGAAATAGATCCCGGGCTCTGTCGATACACCACGCTGATGCATCGGATTGCCTGCTTCGTCGAATGCGTCAACCTTCAACCAGCTAAAATCAAGGGCAAAACCGGTCGCCCAGATGATCGAGGTTATTCCGGCCTCCGCCAGATTCAACTCAAGAATGGGATCGGTCACACACTGAGGATCCGGCCCGACATCGCGGGCTTCAGGTTCCAGCGGAAAGTCGAGACCATTGCGGGCGACATAAGCATCGGCTTCGTCAAGCACTGACCGGGTATTCGCATTGCCTTGCGCAATATTTGCTGCGAGATCGGTCGAGAAGGACAGTACGCCTGTTTTGAACGATTCTGTCCTGCCAACAAGCGTCATCCCTTCGGCGGCAAGCTGTCGGAAGTCAACCGTATGTCCGCCACGGGCACCGCTCACGGCGATGGGGATATGTTCGGTGCCGGGTTCGAGGGCGGTGGCTTCCCACTTGCCGAGGACTCCTAGCCACCAGACGAAGTCGCGCCCACGATAGCTTCGCGGCGGCAGGTCGTGCTGGCCGAGTGAGAGATAAACGGATTTTCCTGAACGCAGGAGTTCATCCGATATCTGCGCGCCTGAAGACCCGGCTCCTACCACCAGCACTCCACCTTCAGGCAACTGTTCGGGATTTCGGTAGGCATTGGAATGGATTTGCAAAATACTGGCATCTTCAGGCACCACGGACGGAATAACAGGGCGCTGGAAAGGCCCGGTGGCGGCAATCACACTGTTGGCTTCGATCACCCCGTCTGAGGTTTCGATACGGAAGCCGGGGCGGCCGATATTCCTCTTCACTTCTTTGACCTCCACGCCGCAGCGGATAGGGGCGCCGATTTTTTCTGCGTAATCGACAAAATAGTCCGCTACGCTCTCCTTAGGGGCAAAGACATCGGGATCGATATCGGAGAACTCCATACCCGGAAATCGATCATGCCAGGCCGGACCATTGGCAAC
>JAUVCH010000068.1 GCA_030595795.1 Gammaproteobacteria bacterium | reverse complement strand
GATCAGGTCGTATCAGATACCTCGTTGAGTAACCAAATTAAGGCTGCACGCAAAGTGATTGGCGATAGCGGTCAAGCCCAGCTTTATATCAAAACTGTACATGGACGGGGATACCAGTTCATCGCAAATGTCGTCGAAACCCCCGATCACGAAACTAACCCATCTATTCCAGTTACAGAAATCCTCCTCGAAGTTAGAAATACAGCACCAATGGTTGCAGTATTGCCGTTTCAGAACCTGAGCAGTGACCAGGAACAGGATTATTTTTGCGAAGGTATGAGTGAGGATATAACCACCGAACTATCGCGTTTCGCCGATATTCAGGTGATAGCGCGCCACTCGGCCTTCCAGTTCAAGAGTGCTTCTTACGATATTGGTAATCTGGCAGAGAAACTTGGGGTTGATTATGTGGTTGAGGGAAGCGTGAGACGAGCGGGTAACCAGATCAGGATAAATGTCCAGTTAATCGAGACTACGAGCCAGAATCATGTGTGGGCTGAAAGATACGACTATCCACTAGCAAAAATGTTTGAAGTTCAGGACGACATTATTGAAACTGTGGTATCGACGATGACCGGACGAATCGAGAAAATGGAATTTGACCGAGCCAGATCACGCAGTACCGAAAACCTCAGTGCTTACGAGCACCTTTTGCGTGGCTTGAGCTATCACAAGGCTTTTTCTTCTTCGTGGCCTACCCAGGGTGAATACCTCAAGGCAAATGTGGAGTTTAAAAAAGCGCTTGAGTTAGATCCTGGTTTGGCAAGGGCGCATGCCTGGCAAATTTGCTCTTTAAGCAGTGTCAGAGGATGCTATTCGAAGGAAATAATCTCGGAATATATCGACCTGTGTAAATTTGCGCTTAGGCTCGATGAAAAGGAAGGTGAAATTCATCGATTATTGGCGGGCTGTTATTTTGCGTTGGGAGAATTTGCTTTAGGCCAGTACCACATTGATCGGGCAATACAGCTTAGTCCAAACGATTCTCAAATTCTTGCAAGAGCTTCACGGTACTATATTTTTCTAGGTGAGATCGATACGGCGAAAAGTTTGATCGATAGAGCGATGCATCTCAATCCCTTACATCCAGGGTGGTACTGGGTGCATCTAGGCATGATTTACTATTCCAGGGAGGACTATCAATCAGCTATAGAGTGCATGCGTAAAAATACTGATGCGAGCGGTTATGACCTGGTCTGGCTTGCTGTTTGCTACGCCGCATTAGGCAAAGTGGAAATGGCGAATAAAGTTGTTGAACAAGCCTGTGAACTCGATAAAGATGCATCAATAGCAAAATATACCCTGTGGGATGCTTATAAATATCCTGCCAGTCTTGAGTCGTTACGGGAATGGATGGTTGTCGCTGGATTACCTGCCTGACTTCTAGCGTGAGCGGAGCATTATCCGAATATTTAACACACCTGAAGCTTATCAACGAAAATATCAATTTCCTCCTCAGTATTAAAATAATGCACCGAAGCACGTACCAAATGTTCAAGGCCACGTTGCTGGAAAGAAACCAGCATGCCTGACCCATCTGAAACCGAAACATTAATCTTTTTCTCGGCGAGCATGTTTTTAATGCTATCGGCATCGCGCGACCGCGAGGCAAAGGTAACGATGCCACATTTTTCCATACCCTCGTCAGTGACGGTAATGTCATCGAGGTTCGATAACTGGTTTCGTAGATAGTCAGCCAGGCCATAGACGCGTTGCTGGATTGAATCTAACCCCCAGGACAACGCGTAGTCGATGGCTATCGCCAATGCATACTTGCCGGCGAAGAATTGTTCCCAGTTCTCGAATTTTTTAGCGTCTTCCCTGACTTTGTATTCGTTCGGCGAAATCAGGTCGGCAGCGTGTTGATCGAGAAACGGTGGATCGAGCTCCTTGAGTATGGTGTCCCGAACGTATAACAGGCCAGTGGCGCGTGGACCGCGCAAATACTTGCGCCCGGTGATGCTGAGTAAGTCACAACCGATAGCCTCGACGTCGACAGGAATTTGTCCAGTGCTTTGACAGGCATCGAGTAGATAGGGGATGCCGTGTTGTCTGGCAATTCGTCCGATCTCAATGGCCGGATTAACCAGTCCACCGCCGGTTGGAATGTGGGAGACTGAAATCAGCTTAACCTTATTGTCGATCATCTTTACCAGGGCTTCGGTATCCACCTGTCCGTGGCTGTCGTTTGGAATAAATACCACTTCGACACCAGTACGTTTTGCCTGATGCAGATAGGCGATCACGTTGCTACCGTATTCGGCTATCGCGGTAAGAATTTTATCTCCGGGTTTGAAGCTGAAGGAATAAAATGCCATGTCCCAGGCGCGAGTGGCGTTCTCAATAAAGGCTATTTCTCCGGGCTGGCAATTCAGAAGCTGCGCCGCCGATGTGTATATTTTATTCAGTCCTTCGGCAAATAGATTAGCAGTTTCATAACCTCCAATCCTGGCTTCGGATTCCAGATAATCTTGTAATGCTGATGTTACCGGTAACGGCATCAGCGAGGCACCGGCATTGTTAAAATGGATTAGATTTTCGCAGGCTGGTGTTTCTTTGCGGGCTCGTTCGATATCGAAGGTATGTTTTGGCATGTTTATTGATGTCGCCAAATTTCGGGCGTCGGCTCACCAACCTTACCATCCTGAATCCGCTTCCGCGTACCATTACGCTGATGGTCATTGATATCCTCAGGTAATTCCTCAGACAATTCTTTAATGCGCAAACGAGCAGTTTCGGGTTTAATCCGACCTTCGTCAGCAAGTCCCTGGTGCCGCGCCCAGGCCGCATATTTTTTATGCATTTGATGCGGCTGGTAAATGCTCATGTCGTCGGCGGTGATATCGTATTCGATACTTAAGGCACCGTCGGCGACGGCCGCGGCAACTAGTTCTTCACCGGCCCTGGTTCTGGCGACGATGGCATTAACCCCGGGATCGGTTTCGCTATCGATGCGGTTTGGCGAACCACCCGGCCAGGTATCGGCGGCAGCGATATCGGCGGCTTCACCGATACCATCAGGGCAAACTTTGCAGCGAAAGGGGAGCCCCCACATGCTTTCGTCATCACCCCAGAAATCGAGGTAATGTACTTCTTTGACGGCGTCTTTTGTTTCAACCCGGGTCGGGCCCGGGCAGCCGTAGCCGCGGTAGCGTAAGGCGGTGACTTCTTCGGGTTCGATGCCGATGCGCTGGTAAAAAGCACGCGTCGAAGCCGGTGTGCCGTAACCGCCGCAAACCATCGTTAGCCAATATTTAACGAGTCTGTCTACCCGTTCATCGTGTCGAGCATAATTGCGTAATGCAGAGATGTCGCAGGGTTTGGCGATGAAGGCGAAAGGCTGGTTGCGGTCGAGTACTTCGTCGATATCAATCAAAGTTGCGGTCGGGCCGTAGCGTGAACCAGCGGATTCAATCACTTCGGCTTCGCTAAAACTTAACTGACGGTCGCCAAAGGACGGGTCGCGTGTCGAGCTTTTGGCGTGCAGGATAAAATTCACTTGCTTTGATTTGAGTAGATAAACACCGAGCGCGGTTAATACACCACCAGTAGCACCGATATGGCGTTCATTTTCATCACCGGCGAAAGCGCGTGCCATACGCCGCCAGGGACCCCAGACATTATCGACTCGTGTATCGGGTTCGACCAGCTTTTCGGGTAATCCTTCGATACAGGTACCGGGGCAGGTCGCGTAAATTTTATTAACAGTATCGTGATCGAGTTCGCCGACTACGACCGGTTGTTGATAGCCCTGGGTGGTTTTTATGACCTGGACTTTATCTTTCCCTGCTACCGATTGGCAAAGTCCGCAGCCTATGCATAAACCCTGTTCAACAATGGCGTAAAGTCTTTGCTCAGGCGAAGGTAATGTACTCATAGTGTTATCGTAATCGATTTAGTTTCGAAGTCTATGGAAACATATACGTTGTAGGGTTTATATAATAGGGCAAAGTTCCTTAATAATGTCATTCAGCTGTTATGAATAGCTGTTATGTGTATGAAGAGCGCAATCGGTTGGAAAATACCGTATTCTAAAGGCTCCAATTTTTAAATCACGTAGAGGAGAACACGAGTGGCTAAGCAAAATTACGCTTACGAAAAGCGCCAGAAAGAAATAGCCAAAAAGAAAAAGAAAGAAGAGAAGCGCTTGCAAAAATCAGGGGCTGAAGATAGTCAGCCGCAGGACGTTCAACCTGTATCGGGAAACGACGATAAATAGGTAACAATCGGCAACAGATAAGTGGCTCAAATTGATTCGGCGCGTAAACGCGTCTCCCAGTTTAAACCGGCGTTAACTGCCCGTGTTACCCACAATTAGTAGACACCCTGTATAGTTAGATTGCCCCCTATTTCAAACCCATCTCCCGATAAAGCCCATAAGCCATTCGCCCGGTCACCAGGGCTGCCAGTATCAGTAACGCCCAGAGCGCCCATTGCTTCCAGGGAAGTTCGGATTCGGCGGCGAGGCGGGCTGTGCCACCTCCGACCTGCATGGTTTTCAGGCTGACCAGCTTGCCACGTTGTTCGTTCTGATTGAGATCGGCAGTGGTTATGTCGGCCAGATTGCTGGTTTGTGGCTGACTTTGATAATTACCCCAGGCCAGGGTGTATGGGCCGCTCCCATTGGTCAGAAAAATTAGCTCGTAAATCGGGTAGGCCAGTTCAATCGACGGCATGGTTTCTGGTTGCTGATCCAGCGATAACCACCATTGTTGATATTGCCGGTTAGGCAGGGTGATGGGTTGGCTCGGTTTAACTTCATCGGCTTCGATATTATGCTGGTAGAAGCGACTGCTAACCGATTGTTTATGTTCGAAGTCACTTTGGCTGGCGTATAGATTTCCCCTGATCGCGCTATAGGGTTCGGCCGGGGTTAAGCGTAATGCGCCAGGTATAACTACAGATGGCGTTTTAAAGTTCAAATAGGATTTTTTTTCAATGTTCGTCGGTGCAGTTTCTACGCTATGCCAGAGTTTTCGTTGCGCCTGTCTTTCCTGATAGTGTCCCGTTACCCGTTTTAATTCGAAGCTCTCGATGTTGTTGGCGACGGTGATTCTCAAATACTTCTGGCCTCTGGGTATATTCCGGATGAAGCGCCACTCGGGTGCACTGGGGTTCACATTGGAGATCACTTTATTGTTGTCGATGCTACGCAGGTTATCGAGGTTGGTGCCAACTTCGAGCTTGACCTGCAATAGCTGGTTTGTGGGTTGCTGTATCCAGCCCAACTCCAGATCGGTGATGCTGGGGGAGTTTGGTAATTCGATTAGATAATCCTGTCGGCGTTGCTGAGTTTCCACGGTCTGGGTGGTTTCGAGGGAGGTTAATTCACCATCCTGTTCGCTTTGCTCGCGTTTGGTGATTATTTTTGAATGCTGCTTTTGAAAACGATCAAAAACGTGAAACGTCAAATCGGCTTCTTTTTTGATATTCTGTTGCAGGGCTTTTTGCACCGTATGTGGTAGCGCCTTACCGCTATAGTCGAATACGGCGATGTCCTGTAATTGATGGCTAGTTAAGTTGATTAGAACATCAATCGGCAGCTCGACTCTCTGTAATTGATCCGGTGATTCGGTGAGTTCTGCACGATAGGCATAGTCATCCGGATCGGCTGCTGATATCTGGCTCACGAATACTGCGATGCATAGGCCATACATCCATTTACGCATGGTCGCGCTCTCCATCTTCATCCGTATCACAGGGGGCTTCTTTGTCCGGTATGGGTGAGAAATAGCCCATCGCCACCAGCAAGCTACCGACGACAAGGAACGATATTATGCGCTCCACCGTGCCACTGGCATCGAGATCCACAAAAAACATTTTCACCAGCACGATGCCGACTAGCACCGCACCGGCTATCCAGGCGTTACGGAAACTACGGCGTGAGGCGAGTAACATGGCCGCCATGCCGATGATCGTCCAAAGAATTGATATGGCAGTTTGCACTCGGGTATCGGTGGACATCGCGGACAGGTCGAAGGGGATATCCAGATAATGATGCAGGCTGCGTATGAGTACGGCAGTTATCCAGATGAATGCAAGGCTGGCCAGCGCGGTTGCGGTTAATTTGCCCTGCTCTGAATCGTAGGCGCGATATATTTCGAAACTGCGTATCGTCGAGACAAACCAGGCGATATGCGCGATGTCGATCGGATTGATGAATGGCAAATAGGGCAGCGGTGATGCATCACCGGAATTGGTAAAATTAACGCCCAAACTCCAGATGGCGATTATCAGGCTTAACGAGGCGATGATCGGGAATTGAAGTGCTTCGCCGAATCGAGCGATGGCGGGGAAACGACTTGTCCGAGTGGCGAACATAAATATTAACGGGAATATGATTAGCACGGCTATATAGCTATCGCCGATGGCCGATAATGTATCTTCGGTGAACCAGGTTAGTTCAAACGATAATAAGCAGGCGAGGAAAACCACAAAAGCGGTATGCGCTGTCAGGTTGACCGGTTTAGGCCAGTCGACTGTCTCTAACAGTACGATGATCCGGTAGCAGGCGACGATAGCGACAATCCAGAAAATTACATCCGGCAGAATAAAAACGTGGTTGTTTTTGAGAATCGAGGCCATCGACATCAATACCAGAATCGGTAGTAACGATATGGCGCTTATCGAGGCTGGCATCCACCGCCAGTCACGGATGCGGTCAAGGTAAACCAGCAAGGTTGCAGTGCCGGTAAATAAGAGCAGGCCGGCGATGATCGATTCATCGACATAGTGATCGATTTGCCCCAGGCTACTAAATAGCCACCAGCCCATCGCCCAGACGAAAAACGGAACATGCAGCAGGCGCATTTGCGATTGTTGGGGTAACTGGTAAAGCATACGCGATGAGATAAATGCACCGAGCGCAACAAATACGCCGCCGAGAAAAGCGGGATTTATCCAGGCGGTATCACCCATATCAAAAGCATTGGTAAGCAGGAATAAAACGCCAGCACCGATTTGTAGAATTATTGCGAACCACTGCGCGTAAATTCGCTTCTGACGGATCGAAACCCAGAGTATGCCTGCGGCTTCGAGTGCCCAGGTTGCACTGCTCCAGTGACCATCTAGCGAGTAGGGGATAGCGATGGTGGCGAATACCACGCCAATAGCGAGCATGGCTTCACAGATTAGTCGCAGTAATTCTCCCCCGCGCTTCCACAGCAGCCGGGCTAGAGCGACGTAATAAATACCGATGCAGGCTGAGGCACCGGCAATACCGTAATCGTAACTTCGTAGCATGGCCATGAGCAGGCTGGAAACAATCACCGGCGTACCAAATACCAGAGTGCCGTCCACCAGACCTTTGAGTTTATCCGGCTGTTTGAGTGCATAGAACACGCCGATCAGACTATAAATGACGAAAAATAACAGCAGGAAGGCCATGGCCGGCAACAGCATTTTCGACTGGTAGTTGAATACAAACCACAGGGTATATACACCGAAGGTGAAGATAAAACCGATCAGGTTTAGCAGTCGCCATGACTTATACCAGGCCACAGCAAAAACTACCGCGTTAAGCAGTCCGTAGTAACTGAATAAACCAATGTAATTACCGCCGCCCGACGACGCCAGCATCGGTGCGAGAAAGCCACCGACCACAGCAAAAATGGCCAGTGCCCGTGAATTCTGTAACACCGCCAGCGCCACCGTAAACATCGAGAAAAAAACCAGCAGCGTAAACGTGAGCATCGAAGGTAGCAAATTCACCAGTGAGTAGGCCGCAAATATGGTGATGTAAATAATACCGATACCACCGCCCTGCAAGAGTAAGCCGTAGGCGGTCTTGCGGGTGCGTAAACGCCAGCCGAAAACCAATAACGCCAGGCCGCCGAAAGCCGCCCCCATAAAGCGTAATTCGATTGGCAGGTTCGAATTTTCTGCCGCATATTTGAGTAAAAATGCCACGCCGAAAAAGAGTACGAGTAAACCAACTCGTACGAAAATATTACCGTCGGTGAAATATGACCAAACCAGTTTATGAACGCTGGATAGCAGTTTCTCAACAATATTTGGAGATTGCTCGGATTGCCCCCAGGGGTTGGTATCGACGGGTTCAGGTCGAGGCTCGGGTTCCTGTTCCTGTTCCTGTACGAGTTCGGTAACGGCTTCGACTGGCATTGGCGAAGCTTGAGCCGGTGTTGCGGTTTCCACAGGCTCTTCGACGATTGGTTGCGCTGGCTCTGTCTCGATCAGACTCGCCTTGATATTGTCCAGCTCGGTTTTTAGCTGTTGAATACTTTGTTGTTGATCGTGGAATTTTTTCTGAAATTTCAAATACAGAAAAATGATCGCGGCGTAGGGCAGGATCCGTAGCAGGCCATATCCACCATCCATCAGCAAGCCGATGACTAACAGGACGATGATGGTGATAATAAAAGGCATAGAGTCCGCTTCTAAATTATTTGAGGATGATTGTAAGTGAAAACCCCACTAGCGTCGAACAGCAGTCCATGAACAACTGCGACAATATGCCACTTCCTGCCAGCTGACGCTTCAATAAACTAGTCGAATTTATTATCGCCAGAGAGTTAAGAAGTGAGAATTATAATTCCTTGTATTACTGGTATTGGGCTTTTAGTCATGTCTCCGGTTGGCGTTAAGGCGCAGAGTGATACGGTTGATCAACTCGACACTATTAGTGTCACCGCTACCCGGGAAGAAGAAGCAACACTGGATGTACCAGCGAGTATCGGTGTCATCAATGAGCAGGCAATTGAGCTGGATCAGCCGAATTACCAGAAGGAGTTATTTAACTCGATAGCCGGAGTCAGGATCACCCAAACCGGCTCTACGCTGGGTCATATGACCGGTATTAGAATGCCGCTTAATACCGGGCCGTATTATCTGTTTTTACAGGATGGAATTCCGGTTCAGTCATCGGGATTTTTTAACCACAATGGACTCGCCTATACGAACTTCACTTCCGCAGGTTCTGCCGAAGTTTTAAAAGGGGCGGGAACAGCACTTTACGGTTCGGACTCTATCGCCGCGACTATTAACGTCATTTCCAATGACCCTTCTCTGACCGATGGCTATAAAGTTAAGGCCGATATCGGTAGTGATGGATTTACCAAACTAGGGTTAGCTGGTGGCAATCAATACGCAGAAGATGCCAGTATCGGATTTGAGATTTCGCATAGTGAAAGCGATGGCTGGCGTGATCACACGAATTCAGAACGCGATGAAGCGAGTCTGACTCATTTTGTTGCGCTAGATGATGACAACTCACTGAAAACTATTTTCTCAGCGAATTCATCTAGTGCTGAAATGGCAGGTAGTTTAATCGGCCTGGATGAGCTTGAGGATAACCCGGAGTCAGTTGGTGATATTCAATCAGCATTAGATTCAGGGCTGGATCCCCGACGTGAATTTGATTTTGCACGGGTTAGCACTGAATGGACGCACTTTCTAAATGATGACACCAGTTTGAGCACGATCGGATATGTGCGTCGCAATCGAAATCAATATATTGCGACCTGGGAAAGAAACCTGCCGCAAAATGACAGTCAGGAAGAATCTGTCGGTTTGATGTTCAAAGCAAATATCGATCAAGGTGGCACGCTGTGGATGCTGGGTACCGATTTAGAAGTGACGCAGTCAAATAGAACTTATACGCAATTGTTTGACTATGTTCCGAGTGGTTTCGGTTCGTCGGTGCCGACTGGTGAAATCTATAACTATGATGTCGATTACCTGGCTATCGCGCCTTATCTCAGGGTAGAGCATGATGTATCCGATAAGATACAACTCAGTGCAGGTTTAAGATATGACGCCAATGAATTTGAATATACGAATAATTTAGCGGACGGCCAGTATGCCAGTTCAAGTTATTCCCGTCCCGATAGTAGTAATGACCCATCGTTCCAGCACTTAAGTCCAAAACTAAGTCTTATCTATCGTATCGATAACAGACAAAACACTTATGTTCGTTTTGCCAATGGATTTCGAATTCCGCAAGCAACCCGGCTGTATTCTTTGAACACCAATAATATTGATTTTGAACTGGATCCCGAAATCTCCGATACTCTGGAAATCGGTTACAAGCTGGCAACGAAAAAACATCGGTTTGATGCATCACTGTACTACATGAGCATAGATGACAGTATCGTACGACGCGAAAACATCGATGGCGATCAGTATTATGTCAATAGCGGAGAAACCACTCACCAGGGCATCGAGTTATCCTGGCTCAATAAGATTAATAATCAGTTTTCTACGCGTGTGGCCTACAGCCATTCGAAGCATGAGTTTGTGAATGATGAAGTCTATGGCGATAACGAACAGGCGTCTGCACCAAACGATACCGCAAATCTCAGATTCATCTATAAGCCGGAATCGGTTCAGGGTTTGAGTACGCTACTGGAAATCGAACATATTGGTGAATATTGGCTGGATGATAATAATACAACAACCTATGACGGCTATACGATTGCCCATTTGAAAGCAAATTACCGGGTCAGTAAGCGACTAAAATTATCTGCAAAAATTAATAATATCACCGATAAAATCTTCGCGGAAAATGCCAGTCTCAGTTATGGCAATGAAAAGTACACACCGGGGGCGCCACGCCAGATTTTTGCCGGACTTGAATACAGCTTTGAGTAGCGTTATGCGAATATTGCTCCTAAGTTGCCTTGCGCTTTTTAGCTTTGGCTCCAGTGCCGCAAGTCAGTCGCACGACAGCCACAAAGAAACCATGGGAAGCCTGCTGGAGGAGTGTTTGACACCGACGGCATTGCCCTCTGTGCATTGTGGTCGGACGCCGACAGCGGTATTCGGCACTAATGGGGATTTATATGTCGTATATAGCCAGCACGGGCATATTTACCTGACGATCTCATCGGATCAGGGTAAGACTTATCAGATACCGTCAGTGGTAAACCGGATACCAGAGGTAATATATGACGATGGAGAAAACCGGCCCAAAATAGCGCCTGGCAAACACAACGAAGTATTTGTTTCTTGGACGCATAAGACCACTGGTCGTTATTCAGGAGAGGTGCGATTTGCTCGATCTCTAAATGGTGGTGAAACCTTCGATACGCCTATGACATTTAGTAGTGACAATAGTCTTATCAGCAATCGTTTCGAGACAATGATAGTGGATCAACAGGGGCGTATATTCCTGGTCTGGATAGATAAGAGGGATCGGGAAGCCGCCAAAAAAAATAATCGAAGTTATGCGGGTGCTTCAATTTATTATGCTGTATCTAATGATTCCGGTGGAAGTTTTCAGCCCAGCCGCAAATTAGCCGATCATAGCTGCGAGTGCTGCCGTATAGCCCTGGATATCGATAATTCGGACAGAGTAGTGGCCCTGTGGCGCCACGTTTACCCGGTTAATATGCGCGACCATGCGATATCTTATGTGATCCCAGGAAGCCTACCGATTGAAACTATACCAACGCGTGCCTCAGATGACGGTTGGCAAATTGATGGTTGTCCGCATCACGGCCCCGATTTATCGATTGATAGCAAAGATCAGGCTCATATGGTCTGGTTTACTCAGGGTGAAAAAAATAAGGGTCTGATGTATGGGCGATTCGATTTCGAAAACAAACAAACTTTGTTGCTTAGATCAATCGACGATTCACCAATGGCGGCCAGGCCACAGGTGCAGGTGTTTGACGATAAGTTGTACCTGATGTGGAAACGCTTTAATGGTGAATCCATGGACTTATTGCTTAGCCGCTCGGATGATGAAGGTCAATCCTGGTCTACGCCAGAACCTATAGCAAGCACCAATAATGGCTCCGACCATCCGGACTGGGTCGGTACTAGCCAGCAATTATTCGCATCCTGGCATACTCAGTCCGAAGGTCTGCGATTGATCCCGGTGATCCAATGATTAACAAACTGACGGTTGGTCTCGTATTGGCAATGTGGTTTTCAAGTTCGATCGCAGGCGCTAAATTGAAAGCATTTCGAGCAGGCAGCATTAATGAAATTTCCGCTGAGAGAAATGGCCAATCGTTTATGGTAGTTTTATGGTCGGTTGATTGCCCGCCCTGCATAAAGGAATTGGCCCATTTGCAGCAATACAGAAATAGATTTTCCAGAACCAGTCTGGTTTTAGTGGCTATCGATGGTCAGCAGTACTCGGATACGGCACAGGAGATTTTATACGACAATCAACTGGATGCGATGGACAACTGGATCTTCACGGGATCAATGCCCGAACGATTACGCTACGCGATTGATCCAGCCTGGTACGGTGAATTACCCCGTGCCTATTTTTACGATCAGGCCCACCAGAGAGTGGCCTATAGTGGAGCACTAACCCAGCCTATGCTGGAGAGATGGCTAAAGCAATAATGGAATTTCTTAAAGCATATCTCGATCTGATGGTTTTTGGCACGCTGGGCATCATGAGCTTTTTATCGGTCTGGTTGGCAGTAGAGCGTATGCAGTATTACCATAGTGTGAAACTGCCTGATTACGATCATGCTGATGAGTTGAATGTTCTTCTTACTCGCAATTTGACGGTTATTTATTCAATTGGGGCCAATGCACCATACGTCGGTTTGCTGGGAACAGTGCTGGGAATTCTCATCACTTTTTACGATCTCGGTCAGGGCGGGGATATTGATCCGGCTACGATCATGCTTGGTTTGGCGCTAGCGTTAAAAGCCACTGCCGGTGGCCTGTTTGTCGCCATCCCAGCCATTTTGGCCTACAACGGTCTGTTGCGAAAAGTTGATGTGTTGACAGCCATGTGGCGCAAACAACAATCGTAGGAACTGATTTGATGAGGCGTTTCGATCAAATCAATGTTATTCCGTTTATCGACATCATGCTGGTGTTGCTGGCGATTGTTTTAACTACCGCGACATTCATCAGCCAGGGTCGACTGGATATCGATTTGCCCAAGGCTTCGAGTAAGCCGCTGCCAGAGAGTCAACAAACGGTTCGTTTAGCAATAGGCAGGGATGAGACAATTTTTTATCAGGAGATGCCGGTCTCTCTAGCAATGCTGGAAAATCGGGTATCACAGCTAGACAAAAATACAAGAATCCTCTTTAGCGTCGATAAGGCCGTTCCCTTTCAGCAGTTTGTTCATGTAATAGATCTGCTCAAACAGCAGCGTATCGAGCGACTTTCGATCATCACTAAAAAAATGCAATGAAATGCAAAGCGGGTCATTTATTAGGGTTGATCGTTTCAATAATTATGCATGCATCGATAGCGATAGCCTTCGTGTTGACGGTAAAAGGGATTGATCAAACTAGAGAAGTTGAAATTCCTATCTCGCTCGCTATTTTTGAACCAGAACCAGAACCAGAACCAGAACCAGCACCAGAACCAGAACCAGAACCAGATCCAGAACCAGAACCAGAACCAGAACCCGAACCCGAACCCGAACCCGAACCCGAACCCGAACCCGAACCCGAACCAGAACCAGAACCCGAACCCGAACCCGAACCCGAACCCGAACCCGAACCCGAACCCGAACCCGAACCCGAACCCGAACCCGAGCCAGTTCGAGTATTAAAACCGGTTGCTGTCAGAACTAATATTGATCAGGTTATCGTCGATCAGGAACGGTTGGATCGACAACTTATCGATCTAATTTCCAGTGTCGAAAATAAGTATCGATATGAAGTTGTTAGCTTGATTGAACAGAATAAATTTTTTCCGGATCGAGCCAGGAAAATGAGGAAAGAAGGGGATGTTCTGGTTGAGTTTACGCTCAATCGTGATGGTAGTATTAAGGATTTAAAGGTACTTCAGGCAACAGGTTCCTCTTTACTAAAAAAAGCAGCTTTGAAAGCAATAAAAATATCGTCATTGTTCCCGCCATTTCCTGATCAATCACCAAGGCAAACCTGGTCGTTTAAAACCAGCCTGGAATATCGGTTGCATTAATTCCGGGGTGCCTTCAATCGCGAAACTTATTATTGCCTGACAGGTTTTTTTGCCAGTTTCCTTTGCAGTGTTCTTCGATGCATGCCCATCGCCCGCGCAGCAGCCGAAATATTGCCATGGTGCTCGCCGAGCACCTTTTGCAGGTGCTCCCATTCCACGCGTTTCACCGACATGGATTGTGTTGAAATATTGGTATTGGCATTGCCCTCATCGTGGTAAAAGGCCTGAATGATGTCGTCCACCTGGGCTGGTTTAGTCAGATAGTGGATGGCACCGAGTTTGATCGATTCCACGGCGGTGCTGATGCTCGCATATCCCGTTAATACCACTATCCGAATCCCCGGATCTTTTGCTATCAGTGTCTTGATTACGTTTAGCCCCGAGTCCTTCGCTATACGTAAGTCGACAATGGCAAATTCAAGGTGATGCCTCGAGCTAATTTCAGCGGCGGCTGCCTCGCTATGCGCGATCTCTACGTTATATTCACGCCGTCTGAGTGCTTTAGACAATACCTGGCAAAAAACTTCATCGTCATCCACCAGCAATAGATTAGGTTGGTCAGGATTGGTTGTTGTCATTTTCTAGGAAATAAGTGGTAAGTGAATGGTTGTACAAGTTCCCTGAGGCTCTACTCTGTTAAAACTAACGCCACCGCCACTCCGGCGTAGCGTACTGATGGCCAGAAATAAACCGATGCCCATGCCATCTGGTTTGCCTGAAAAGCTGGTTTCGCCAGCCATTTCGATTTGTTCATCACTCATCCCCGGCCCATTGTCGGTAATTTCGATTAACAATTTATTTTGCTGCGTTCGGGTCCTAATCTGGATCGGATCTGACGATGCTTCAGCAGCATTATTGAGCAGGTTTATGATTGCCTGGAAAATAGTTTTATCAAATAGCAGGTTAAGCTGATCTGAGTGCTGACTCTCGAAATGAAAAGCGATTCCCGGAAGAGAATTTTTCCACTGTGCGATCATGTTATCGATGAAAGTATCGGGGGATAGTAGAAAACCCTCGTCAGCGCGTGATTCACCGGCCGAGTCGGACAGGACAGACAGTATCTCTTTACAGCGAACTATCTGGTCGCCTAATATTTTCTGGTTTTCGAATAAATCAGGATGTTTTTCGGGATCATATCCATGAGTTATTTCACCACTAATTACGGCGATACTGGCCAACGGTGTACCCAGTTCATGGGCCGTGCCAGCCGCCAGAGTACCTAAAGTGACCATTTGTTGATCGTGTAATTCTCGCTGGCGAGCCTCGCTAATCACCTGGTCTCTTCTTCTTAGTTCCCGAGAGAAATGGGTAATAAACCAGGTGACTAATAATGCACTGATCAGAAAACCAAACCACATTCCGAGCACATGTTGGGAAAACTGATTATCACCGGATAATGATTGCAGGTGATCATGCGTCTGATAAGAGAGGGGCAGGTAAAATTTGAGTAACAGGCTGTACAGAAAAATAGTCAGTAGCGCCAGGCCCCAGGTGCGGATACCCGGTATTACCGTCGCGGCAATGGCCAGCGGTATCAGATAATAAAAAGTGAAGGGGTTTGTGGCACCCCCGGCAAAATACAGCACAAGTGAAAATGATAGAATATCGAGTAATAACTGTATAAATATGGTTCGTTCGGTGATTTGTTTACCCGAATTTATCAGTAATCGAGTAATCAAATTGATCACAGCTATGAGCAGTAAAATGATACTCAATAGCACAACGGGTAGGTTGATTTTCAGGACGAGAAGAGCCACCAACAACATCAGGGTGATGAAGGCAATGGTGATATAACGTAGGAAATATAGCTGACGTAGAATTCGTGCTGAGCTTAGGGTTCCGCCTGTCGACATTAAAAACCAACCGTTATTAAATTATGGGTATCGTGCATGGGAGCAGTGACTCCGATTCAGTAATACAATAATGGCTTCACATTTTCGCACAGATTGGTACGTCATGGGCGCGACAAAATGTCACTACCCTGAGATGGCATGGACTTCGACTCAAGCTCTGGGTTGCCCAAGATATAGATGGCAGATGTATTCAAAGGAAAGCATACCTTCTATGGCGAACTCTTCAAACAACTGAATTGCTGCCTGGTTCAGTACAGCCAATTCGTCGGTACCTTGCGTGGGTGAATATGACGACGATTGCATTCGCCCGAGAAACGCATCGCAGCTAAAATTCTGTGAGTATTGGAAGGTTTTGTGTTGATAAGTATTAGCATCGAACAAAGCTGAAAGTTTTTCATCTTCAATATTCATGTGATTAACAAGATTGTATTCGGGGGCGAATTCGCGCAGCATCTTCTCATAAGCCTGTTGGAACGGATCGAGTAAATTTCGACGATTCCAGATTAATGCGAGTTGGCCTTTAGGTTTAAGCACTCGTTTGAATTCGTTGATTGCCTTTGGCCAGTCGAACCAGTGGAATGCCTGGGCCACTGTCACTAATTCAAATGCGGCGGTACTAAGTCCGGTGGATTCGGCTGTCCCCTTGATACTGTTATATGTCGAATATTTAGACAGAAGTTTGTCGGCTGCATTACGCATTTCGTCGTTCGGTTCGACGGCAGTAACCGACAAATTTTTGTCGAGCAGGCATTTGGTAAAGATACCGGTGCCAGAGCCGATATCGGCTATCGACGATTGATTATCCAGCCCACATTTTTTGATTAAATAATTGAGCTGGTCATCGGGGTAACCAGGCCGGTAGCGTACATAGTTGTCCACTCGGTCAGAAAACCGTTTGGTTACTTTGATTAGTTTGTCAGCCATCGATCGAGAAAACCGGAGAACCAGTCGGTGATAGCATCGTGGTGTTGATTGGCATAATCGAGATGCCGCTGACGACTGGCTGGGTCGAGTCCTTCGGATTTGTAATCATCGTTGGTACTAAACCACGATCCGATTACCGACTGCGTCACTTCGGGATGGAACTGTAGGCCGTAAAAACTTTTTTTATATCGGAAGGCCTGATTGGGAAATCGTTCGCTACTGCATAATAGGGTCGAATCAGCTGGCAGCTCGAAACCCTCTTTGTGCCATTGGAACAGCTTAGAGGGCATCGATGCGAAACCTTCGTCCTTTTGATTAAGAGCGATGTCGATAAAGCCGACCTCGGTTAAGTCATCCTCGTGTTTTGCCACTTCAGCACCGAGTACCTTTGCCAGTATTTGGCCACCAAAGCAGATGCCGAGGTAAGCACAATTAGTCTTCAGGCAGCGCTCGGTCCAATCCAGTTCGGCTTTAATCCATGGCTCATGGTCGTTGACGCTATCGCGGCTGCCAAAGATAATTGCGGCGCGGTAGTCGTCAGGGTCGGGCAGAGATTCGCCTTCCATCGGATAACACCAGTCGATTTGATACCCTTTCGTCTCCAGCAATCCACTGCATCGGTCTCCTGTCCAGGTTCTGGAATGTTTGAAGATCAGAATTTTTTTGTTAGCCGTCATGTTTCAGATTTACCCTGATGTCGATTTATAGCTAGACGAGTTAGCAGGCCAATATCCAGCAGAGGTCGGGGTGGAATTAAACTGGGTTTATCCTGGTTAAGTACCTTTGTTAATTCTTCTGATTGTTGATCCAGTGCATGATCCACTATCAGCTTGCCGAACAGGCTACCCATGGCGATACCGCCTGCATTGTAACAACCAGCGAGAAACAGATTATCGTTAACCTGCTCAAATACCGGCTTTGAATTGCGACTAATGCAGACATTTCCCGACCAGCTATATTCGAATTCGAGGTTGGTTAATCCGGGGAATCGTTTTCGTAAACCGGAATAGTTTCGTTCACGCCGGATGGCCAATGCATTTTTGTCCATGGATAAACCTGGCCACCACTCCACGGTGTTACGTACCAGAATTCTACGATCATTGGTGAGCCTGACTGTTGCACCCATCGAGCTTGCCGATAACACACCCCAGGGTTCAGGTCGGCCAATAGCATCGTATTCTGATTCGCTTAACTGGCGAGTCATACTCGCGGTTAAGGTGAGAGGAAAAACTCGGTTAGCTTTAAAGCCATTTTGTGGCATTAGCGCGTTGACCGCAATAATGACTCGGTCGGCGGTTACGCTTCCGTTGTTCGTTTTCAGGTGTGTGGTTTTGCCATCGTCAATTTTGATGACCGGAGAATGTTCATAGAGTTGAACTGAGTCTGGCAAGTTTTCGATCAACCCATTCACCAGGCCTGCCGGGTTAACCAGAACGCCAGATTTAGTTTGCACAGCGTACTGGTAGAAGTCGGTGCCTAACCGCGCGGATAATTTCTCTTTTGCCCAGACCCGATATTCCAGGCCCGCTCGGTCCAGGAATCCCTCAAAGTTTTTCAGCTTGGAGATATTGCGACTGTCGGCTGCGCAGTGAAATTTCCCAGATTCATCCCAGTCGCATTGAATGTTGTATTGCTCAACCCGCTGCCGTAATAAGTCTAATCCAGCCTTGTTTAATTTATTCTTGGCGAGTTGTGTCTGTTCGTCTGCCAGAGTCGAGCCACCGTCGTTGAGTGTAATATCGACGATGTAACCGGAGTTTCTCGAACTGGCACCTTTGCCTGCCTGTTCGGCATCGAGCAGTACAATGGAATCTGTAGGATTCAATTCAGCGATGCGATAAGCGGCCGCTATACCGGTGAAACCTGCACCAACGATAACCCAGTCGGCCTGACTGTCTTGCTCTAAACGAGGGAAGGAAGCCGCTTTCGAAGTGGTGTGTACCCAACCGCAGGTTTCATCGTTTATGGACTTGAATTCTGGGATTGCCATCGTGGAACGATATTTATCTACCAATGGTTCTTACCCCTGGGTTTTATAAGCTATTCCGCGAAGGCTATCAAAAATACAGGGTTAATGGAATAACTCTTAAATCGATCCAGGGCCTGGATAACGCCCCTGTTCCAGGCCGTTTGGCGGCGAGGAACAGGGTTTCAATTAACGTGGTTGATTAAAGCGTTATTTTCCAGTCGGAGTGAACTGCTGTTGCAACCAGCTTGCGATATCCTCTGCCTCCTGTTCGGAAATATGTATATCCGGCATAATTCGCAGTGACGAGTTTTTCATTTCATCGGCGATAAACGAGCGCACTGCTCCACGCATTTCACGATTCTGGAGAACGGTTTTCAGAATGGTAGCACCGGAAGCGCGTTGAACGCGCGGGAATGTCCATTTGCCACCCTGGTAAAGGCCCTGACCTTTTTCCTGGTGGCAGGCTGAGCAACCGTGCGTCAGGTAAAGTTGCCCACCTCTTTTTGGATCGCCGATGATTGCGGCAGGATTATCCGGAGCGTTAGCACCTGTTCCGGCGATGAATTGATAATCATTTCCATCGCCGGTATTGCGAGCGCGTTTAATCTCCAGAGTCCAGCGATAAGTTTTTTCGTCAAATGTCGCAAACGCGGTCACATCGCCGCGACTCCCGGTAGATGGGCGACTAATTGAGTAAGGAATTGTATCGCCTTTAGCAAATTTAGTCTTCTGTATCGGGATAGCATCGTGAGATTCGAATTTAGACTGGTTCTTGTTTGAGTTGCCATAATTTCCGCCCGCTAAATCGCGATAACTCATATAGGCTGGCTGGCCTTTCTTCGACATTTTTAGCTTCTTGGTGTCGTTATCGACGGTTGGGTTATCGCCCCTATCAGCCTTTCTACCGTTGTAATCTCCGATACCGTAAACCAGATGACCATCCTTTAACGTATTAGATGGCAGGGTGCGTGTGGACATCCAGTGCCATACATCGGCTTTATCTTTAGGTACATTGGTATGCATTGCGGCGACGTCTTCACCTATGGCGCCTTCGGTGGTGACGGCGCTCAGTTCAGCATTGGCATGACAATAGGCTGCACAGCCTAATCCCCCGGCACGAAAATTACGCTGCATGTCTCGTACCGGAAACATGAAAAATACCCGGTCTTCGCTTTCCTTGCCGAAAACTTCGTCTCCTTTATTGACGGCTTTCTTGGCTGGCGTTCCTTTATTGGGTTTAACGTGTTTCTTTTTCTGCCAGGCTTTGCCATCGTAAGTCCACAGGTTTCGGTTGGTGGAGGCATCGTGATTGGCATCTTCCCATTGAACCAGGAAATATATAAAGTCTTCGTCCCAGGCTGACCCCAGGGTTATTTCATTGGGAACCGCATCGTAGAATTCACTCAGTGGGTAATTGTTCATTACCCGACCCCAGATGGTGGTGAGATAGGTCGGGTTCCAGTCTTTAGCTTTGCCGTCGATAGTGATATTGCCGCCTTTAATGCGGGGAGAAATAACAATACGTGGCGCTATTTTAGAAATGTCGATATGTTCCTGGAAGTCCAGGTATAGCAGGTTTTCACCATAGTGATTATGCGAATTTTCGGTGACTGCCATCGCAAAGTAAGTGTCGGCGGGAACATTCGCTTCATCGGTGTGTGCTAACGCTCTCGTGCCGGTGCCGAGTGTTACCAATAAACATGATAGAAAGATCAACTGCTTCATAATACTTCTCCTAATTATTAAAATTAAGGCCGAGTTACATTGCGGAACTACCCAGCCTAATCTTATAAAAGAGTTACTAAATGCAAATTGACACAAGTCAAGTACAAACCTGCAGATGATGATTGACTATCAGTCTGCTTTTGCCAGTGACAATCGATGTGCCACTATATAAAAGCTTAAGCCAAGCAACGCGAGGCCGATGAGTGTCGGCAGTACCAGGTCGTAGCCGCCAATCTCCCAGACTAACGATCCGAGATAAGGTGCCGTGGCCGAGCCCGCCAGATAGAGTAAAGCCAACGCGCCGAATTTGGCACCGAAATTACTACCACCCAAAATTTCGCGCGCTACCACAGGGCGCACAATACTGACCACACCATGAGCCGAACCAAAGAGAATGACGAAGCCGACGATTAGCGTCGGAGTTGCGCTGGTGCCGATTAATAACAGGATGGCGAGGCCGACGAAAATAAAACAACTGGCGGTGATGCGATCGAATGATACGTGCCTCTCGGCAGCCATCATCGCCAGTCGACCCGCGACCTGCATCGGTCCGATGAAAGAAGCTGCCGTTACCGCCGCCTCGGTATTGATGCCTCTATCCGCGAGTATCGGGAACATATGGTGTATGGTGACACCGTGGACCATTGCCAGCACGGTAAAGCTCAGGGCCAGCATCCAGAACGCAGGTCGCTTCAGGAATGCGCGCTGATGCTCCAGTAGGTCGGGTTGTTTCTCCCCGGTCGAATATCCAGCTCGCTCGACTGAGCTTGCGCCTATCCACATTAGCGGTGTAGCTACCAGAATCAGAACCCCGGCAAATACCTGTACCGCGACACGCCAGCCATAGACTTCGGACAGACTGTGTATAGCCGGGTAACAAATGGTGCTGGCGAACCCGGCAACCAGTGTTACCAGTATGATGCTTTGTTTGGCTTTCTCTTTTTTAGCGTGGGTAATCAGTGCGAAACAGGGTTCGTAGAGGCAGCCGGCCATCATCATGCCGAGTAGAGCCCAGACCAGGTAGAACTCCAGCTTGCTATCGATCATAGAAAGCCAGATCAGACAGATGCCACCAAGGAAGCTGCTAGCTGCCATCATCAACGCACCCTTACCATTGTCGATAAACCATCCTGCCAGCGGTGCGGAGAAAGCCGATACGAAAATAGCGAGCGTGATCGCCGCAGTCAGGTCGGCCTTAGACCAGCCGAGTGACTGCTCCCATCGAAGCAACAAAGCGGGAAAGAGGTAGTAAAATCCGGCCCATACCAGAGTTTGTGCAATCGCTAAATAAAGAACCGCCCGATCTTTGATCATGAGTTGAGCAACCAATCTTTAAAGACATTCACAGAAGCATTATTTTGATCCAGCGGATAGACGAGATAGTAGGAATACTGATGTTTAATCACCCGATCAAAGGCGATTACCAGCCGACCGCTGTTCAGATCGTTATCGATTAATTCCCGGTAACCAATGGCCAGGCCCATCCCATCCGCTGCAGCCTGCATAGCCAGAGCGGGGTCGTGGAAGGACAGTCCATCAATATTATTCGGACAGACGACACCGCAACCGCTTAACCAGTCGCACCATTCTTCGCCAAGGTCGTGATCGCCAACATCCGCGTGAATCAGATCGTACTTGAGTAATTCTTCGGCCTGTTTGAGCGGTTGTATCCTTTGTAGATAACCCGGACTACAGACAGGCACCAGATGTATCGGCATGAAAATTTCGTGATGGAGATTTTTCCAGGGCGGGGTGCCGCAACGAATCGCGATGTCAATATTGTCTGACTTGAAATCAAGAAAACTCAGACTCGGGTGTAAATGGACCCGGTTAGCATCAAGCTGCGTATACCAGTCGTTAAGACGCGGCACCAGCCATTTTGATGCGAATGAAGGTGTGCAGGTTATGTGAATCGCCTGATCCTGATCCTGCATACGGAGTTCATCCAGGGTGATGGCGATGCGGTCAAAGCTTTCCAGTAAGACGGGTAACAGGGTTTCTCCCTGATGGGTCATTCTAAGGCCACGATTAGTGCGTATAAACAAAGGTATGCCAAGTTTAGCTTCGAGCTGTTTCAACTGATGACTCACGGCGCTATGAGTGACCGATAGCTCTTTAGCCGCGCCCGAAACACTATTGTGTCTCGCAGCGGCCTCGAAAGCGCGTAAAGCACTAAATGGCAGGTTGCGTCGATGCATGGGTGGATGTGAATTAATCTAACGGCGAGTTTATCGGTTTTAAAGCATTGGTCAATCACTCTCCGAATTGACGATATTTACAATGTTCGTGTCCGCCACTGAATCAACTAGTTCTGCTTCAGAAACTAACCCATGAAGGAAGCCTGATGGTTTTTAATAGCCATCCACATTCCAGCCCGGTCGGTTACCCTGCGGCGTTTTTAGAAGTTTAATAATTTCCCTTTGATTTTCAGCAATAACAGAAAGCAGGGCCTTGATATCGGTGTCGTGCGTATCCAGGTTATCGTGGATATGGGTCCCGAGGAGGAAGTTGTCCTCAGCCCTATTAAACGCTGCATCCAGGTGGGCCTCGTCGACCGTCGCATCACACCTTAGAAAGGCATCCACGACTTCTTCTGCTGCGGCTACGGCAACGGCAGCAGCTGCACATGCCGCTGTACCGAGCCCTCCACTTGCTAAAGCCACAACATCCAGCCCGCAGGCCACCTCGACGCCAGCCCAGACAGCTTTTACTGTTCCAACGACAAGCTTCGCATCAAGTACAATTTCAGTATTATTGCGCACTCCATTTGATGCATCCGGAAGTATGCAGTGTATTCCAATAATGCCTCCATCGAAGTATGCGGGCGGGGTGAGGCTGACTGGAGACATGCCTGCAGTGGCGAGGGTTGAGGACGTTTCGAGAGACTGGGCCTGCACTGCCATTTGTATGCTTAAATCTAGTCTTTGCAGACTATCACTATAGTTTCGAATCTCGCCAATTGCACCCGCGACCGGATCCAGTTCATCCTCGCTCGCGAGCTGTACGTTCTCAATAGCTTTTTTGAGAGTGGCTGTCAGGTCGGAACGCCCCAAATTCGCTGCCACACCCAACTGAAGCTCCAGGGCTCTTAGTAATTCGATTCGAACCTCACTGTTGTCCTGTCCGTAGGCCGAACCCTGGCACGCCGACACCACAACACACCCTAGAAGGAGAATAATACTGGCTGTGATTGTTTTGGCCCTGTCTAGTAACACTGTTCCTGTGATCATGATCTTTCCTTCCACCTTAGGTTTTGAATATAAAAGGATGCAACTAATTAATTTATGCTTTATTGATTTAAATCAAATAAAGCTCCACTAGGCATAACTCTTTTTCGTGGCTGGTCTTATAACGCATCCTCGAGACGAACCTGATTGAATCATGAACGGCAGCTTTATCGATTTAACCGATTTTCTCGATAGCAGCCGTTTCAGTTTAGGGATGATTAGGCAGGTCTCGGCCCAGGCCATGAGCCGACCTTCACCTACCCAATTCCATGGATTACACGCTTGCCTACTGGACAAGATATATTATTAAGAGTAAAGAACTATTGAATTAAATTGTACGGGATTCTTCTAAATACGGAAAACCGAGAGTTCATAGTAGTGTTCTGAAAAGGACTCTGAACATGAATAACGGACTGCAACCAAGTTATAAACCGTGGATACTCGATGAATTTCTCAGTTGAATTCACAGCCAATAACAGCCATTGATATATAAATTGATTCCTGAGAATATGGTGAGAACAAACTGTCACATAAGTCAATATTTTTGCGCGTCACATAAGTCAATATTCGTGTGTGTCACATAATCAGCTGTTAGCGGCCCAGAAAAAGGTGATCAATGAAATTATGACAACAAAGAATGAAAAGACCGTATCCCTCGTTTTGGGGAGTGGTGGTGCCCGTGGTTTAGCGCACATTGGGGTGATTCATTGGCTTGAGGCAAATGGCTTCAA
>JAUVCH010000162.1 GCA_030595795.1 Gammaproteobacteria bacterium | reverse complement strand
TTGTAACCATCATCG
Source organism: Gammaproteobacteria bacterium (assembly GCA_030595795.1). Lineage (GTDB taxonomy): Bacteria > Pseudomonadota > Gammaproteobacteria. The sequence goes on along the minus strand of JAUVCH010000162.1, from coordinate 6,421 downwards.
TCGGTGAGACATATGGACCAGCCTGTTAAATTATCCTGTCGCCATGTGTGGAAGGTGTTTGGTGATAATGCCGAGAACCTGTTTACCAACGGTGCCGCTCCTTCGCCCGATGACCTAACATCGGGAAACTATATCGGTGCCGTACGCGATGCCTGCCTGGATGTTCATGAGAGTGAAATATTTATCATCATGGGTCTGTCTGGTTCGGGTAAATCGACCCTGGTACGATGCCTGACCCGATTAATTGACCCCACTGCGGGTGAAGTTTTATTCGACGGTCAAGATTTGATGAAAGTCAGTGAAGATGAACTCATTGATATGCGTCGACATAAAATGGGTATGGTGTTTCAGCATTTTGCCCTGTTACCTCATAAAACTGTTTTGGGCAATGTGGCCTTTCCCCTGGAAGTTCAGGGTGTCGATCGCAAGACCCGAGAGCAACGAGCGCTTGAAATTATCGAACTGGTCGGACTTCAGGGTCGCGAAGGCTACTACCCTCGGGAGCTTTCAGGTGGACAACAGCAACGTGTGGGCATTGCACGTTCACTAGCTGTTGAACCTGATGTCTGGTTTTTAGACGAGCCGTTTTCAGCGCTTGACCCACTCATACGTCGAGAAATGCAGGATGAATTTTTACGTCTGCAGAATGTTTTGCGGAAAACAATTGTTTTTATCACGCATGACTTCGACGAAGCAGTCCGATTAGCCGATAGAATCGCAATAATGAAGGATGGTGAAATTATTCAGATCGGCACTCCCGAGGAACTGGTGCTAGCACCAGCCACGGACTATGTACGAGAGTTTACACGCGGTATCCCACGCGCAAAGGTTCTCAGCGCGCGCGCCGTAATGACCCCAAAAACTCGCGATTCCTACGTCGAAACCATCGACGCAAATGCCTTGATCGAAGAACTTGTCGGTCGTGCCGCCGACATGGAAAAAGGAAGTGCATTTGCAGTGCAAAATGATTCTGGCGAAATTATTGGTGAATTGGCTCGAGAGACAGTTATCGACCTGCTAACGGACGCGTCGAAGGACAAATGACCACAATTCCCATAACCACCCAGCAAATGCGATTTCGCCTGAATCCCTGGATTACGGCGTGGCTAGTAGTGCTGTCGACGACTATCGCGCTTTATTATCTGAAAGAATGGATGCCGTGGGCATTCAAATACCCGAAAGCGTTTATCATTCCTTTTCGTGGCTGGCTCAACGACTTCATGGATTGGTTGATGAATAGTGCTGATTTCGGCCTATTCACCTTTAAGGAATTGACGCGGCTTATGTCGTGGATGATTGAACAGCCGTACAATGTTGTTAAAAGTTTTCTTTCGACTGGCTTCCAGAAAGGGCAGGGCAGTTATGCGGTTGAGGTATTTCCACGCATCTCCTGGGTAGCCATGATTGTCGGCGTCGTTTTGCTAGGTCGTTACGCCAAGGATTGGAAATTGGGTGCGCTGATGGGCCTGTGTTTTTTCTATTTGGCGATTTTTGATCAATGGGATAGCGCCATGCAAACCCTGTCTTCGATCCTGATTGCGGTGCCGATCGGCGTCGGCCTCGGATTGACGCTGGGTATTGCGGGATATCGTTCAAAGAAATTTGAGCAGGCGCTTATCCCTGTCCTGGATTTAATGCAAACCGTTCCGGTTTTTGCTTACCTGGTTCCTATTCTGATCATGTTCGGTTTCAGCCCGGTCTCGGCGATGATCGCCACTATCATTTATGCCACGGCGCCTATGGTGCGCGTTACCATATTGGCGCTCCAGAAAGTGCCTGGAGAAGTGGTTGAGGCTGGACGCATGGCAGGTTGTACGAGGCGTCAGCTACTGTGGAAAGTGCAACTGCCATCGGCGACAAATACGTTGATGTTGGGCGTCAATCAAGTCGTCATGTTGTCGCTCAATATGGTGATTATCGCTTCCATGATAGGCGCCGGCGGACTAGGGTTTGACGTTCTGACAGCCCTCAAACGTTTGCGCATTGGCGAAGGTATCGAGGCGGGCCTGGCAATTACCGTGCTAGCGATCGCTCTGGACCGACTCAGCCAGGCGATCGCGCGTCGTCCATCGCCTGTGCACGGGGATGATCTGAGGCCCTGGTACCAACGCCATCTTTATGCGTTGATTGTAGGAATCACCGTTGTTGTTACCTGGCTATTGGGTATTTTTATCCCCGCCATGGATGCTGTACCTGAAAGCCTGAAAATGTCGACCGGCACTTTCTGGGGTGATCTGGTGAAGTACATCAATATCAACTATTTTGATCAACTCGACGCCTTCAAGAATTTCCTGCTACTCAATTTTATGATTCCGTTCAAACGCTTTCTGCTGTCGCTACCCTGGATTGGCGTCGTCGCAATGATGATGCTAGCGGGCTATCAACTGGGCGGTTGGCGGCTGGCATCCTTAACCGGCGGATTAACCACGTTCCTCGCTGTGGTAGGTCTGTGGGCCAAGGCCATGATAACCGTATACCTCTGTGGCATTTCGGTATTAATAGTGTGCCTGATCGGCATTCCGATTGGCGTTGTATCGGCGCGCAATGAACGATTGCATAGAGCAGTGGGTGTCATTATTGATACCTTGCAAACTTTGCCTAGCTTCGTCTATCTGATGCCCGTGGTGATGTTGTTTAGAGTTGGTGATTTTGCCGCCATGCTCGCCGTCATAGCCTATGCGATCGTGCCCGTTATACGCTATACAGATCACGGTATTCGTGGCGTGCCGCCACATCTGGTAGAAGCCGCAACGCAGGTGGGGTGTACCCGTCGACAACTGTTGTGGAAGGTGCAAATGCCAATTGCCATCCCAGAAATCATGCTAGGCATCAATCAGACCATAATGATGGCCCTGGCGATGTTGGTGATAACCGCACTGGTGGGTACCCGCGAGCTGGGCCAGGAAGTATACATGGCCCTGGCACGGGCCGAAACGGGACGCGGTTTGGTGGCCGGAGTTTGTGTCGCATTTATCGCCATCATTGCCGACCGCCTGATCGGAGCCTGGGCCAACAAACGGAAAAAAGAATTGGGGATGGCCTAGGGAATTACTGTTTTTACGATTTTTAGCTCCGCGTTCCTGGTGTGCTCCGAGAGAAATTGCTTTCCGTTTGCTCCCAACGTCCCGTTTGGCCATTTTTCTGATGGTGGGAAAATGTGACAGGTTTATTACAAATACGCGTTTTTTTGGTAGGCTTGGAATATTGCTATTGGGGAGGCTGGTTTATTATGGAGGCTTTGATTAATCAAAAAAACTTCAATGCTAGTCATAAAAGCACCTGGGATGGGGCACATTTTCTTAAAATCGGAGCCAGAATGAGAACAAACTGTAACATAAGTCAATATTTTTGCGTGTCACATAAGTCAATATTCGTGTGTGTCACATAATCAGCTGTTATGATTAAAAAGGCATTTATCAACCAATTTCTTGCCGCAATAGCAGTGTTGGTTATTTTAACGGTGTCTATTTATTACTTAACTCCCGGGTTGGCTATAAGTAGTAAACATCGATATATTGAAGCTGGGTCATTCAATTTTCAAGCAAATACGCCGGAAAGAGGTCAAATATATAGTACCGCAATAAATACGGCTAGCCTCTTTGATTATGCATTAAAAAGCAGTTCCATTAATTTAAATACAAATGCCTACGGAAATTATATAGCCTTCAAAGATAATGAAAGATTCGTACTAACTTTTAATGCGACCGAGGGTATAGATTGTTACTCCATGTCATTAAACGCCTATGATGAAATAGCGGCCAAGTCTGCAAAACAAGAAATCGAAAAAATGAAACAGATAATAAAAGAGAAACTTAAGGCAGTAGAAGGGTATTTTGGGAATGAGAACTGCTAATAAATATCATAACAAAAACATCAAACCGATCTCGCTGCCGCTCGTCGGTTTATGTTGGCGTTATAAGGTTTTCAGGCATGGATGATTCAAAAAACGATAATAGTGAAGTATCAAATCGTATATTACTTGCTGCATTAATAATTATCGTAGTTGCTCCATTACTTTTGCACGTATTCGAAATTATGATTGATGGAGATATTCCTCCATTGCCACAAATAGTTATCGGAGTGACTGCTATGTTAGCGGTAGTTGCAGATAGGATTTATCTGTATTCAAGGTCGAGGCAAAAGAAAAATGAATAAACCTCATAACAAGTCCAGCCAGAGGGATGCCAAAACCGCCGCTCCGCTCTGGTTTTGCCACCCCTGCTGGTAGCGTTGAGGCTGTAGAAAAACCCAATATTATCTATGACCCTAATTAATAATTTGTTAAAATAAAGCATCGCCAAAGTGAGCTAAACCGATGCCTAACTTCATCCCCTGCGACTATAACCAAACCTCTATGGTAGTGATTAACTACCAGGATCAATTGCAGCCAGGCACCTTTGAGCATGCGATACACTATCTCATTGATAATAATATCGACCTGTCGATATTTCACTCGAAGTAAGAAATTAGGGGTCAAATAAGAAATTAGGGATTTTACCGCTAGCTGTTAATAAATTATTCGTCGATGTGATATTTGCTAACTGATACTATTAAACGCTTATTAATCGAGACTTATAATGAACAGTAACAACTATCCTCTAAAGCCATTTCAAATCAAAAGCCACAAATTGCTAGTGAACATCATTGCAAAATACCCTTTAGCAACGGTTATTTCAGGCATGGACACTAATTTGCAGATTACCTTGTTGCCGTTGATGCACGAAGCTGGAGAGCATCAACCAGGCATATTAATAGGCCATCTCGATCGTAATAATCCTCAAGCAAGGCAATTAGTTGCCGGAGCCAAAGTAGCATTTGTATTTCAGGGTCCTGAAGCCTACGTTTCACCGGACATTTATCCTGACAAGCAATTACCGGGCTGGCTTTACATCATGGTTAAAGGTGATGGTGTGATTTCACGTCTCTTTGATAACGACGACATCGCAGCAATTCTCATTGAATCAACTAACCGATTTGGTGCCCCAGACCAGCAGTTTAAACTACAAATAGCCGATGACCGTATCGCGCAATTCAGCGATGGAATTATCGCCTTTGAAATCAAAATTGAGAATATCACTGGCATTGCAAAATTGGCACAAGACAAAGGACCGAAACACGCTAAGCTTGCCTGCGAATTCCTTACCAAGAAAACCACGCCATCATTGTCCACATTATTTGCAAAGCTGGTTAAACATGGGTTGACTAAATAGATGAGAAGTCAATATATATTGCTGCGACACTGCACCAAAAAGATAGAAGTTGATTTACCAAGTAAATCATATAACAAGTACGTGAAATGGATTCGCGAACCTGTCGTACTTTTTGCATACGCAAAGAATAATAAAAAGGGTTAGAGTAATTGATTATCAAATTTGCCAGGCCCCCACTGCTTCAAAGTAGCATGAAGCGGAATATCAATGGCTAGGCTACCAAGACTAAACCTACCAGGCATCCCACAACACATCATCTAACGTGGGAACAACAATCTGGTTAGTTTCTTTAGCAAGAATAAAAGGGGCCAGTATCAAGTGAAATACCCTCCCCCGCGCAGTAAACTGCACTCGCTTACGTTGACGATATGTTCAAACAGCAGCTTTCAACCCCAAAAATTCAACAAATGGTAAGAAATCCCTGTCAGTAAATAAAAGCTGGATATCATGTTCAATACAGTAAGTAGCAATAATCGTATCGATTGTTTTTCTTACAGTAATTCCTCTTTTTCTTAGCGTTCGATAATTGTCAGCACTTTTCACTGCAAGAACTTTATTTGAGAGTTGAAACAGTGGCAAAGCGGTGAGTAATTGTTTTGCTTTTTTGTATTCTTTATCACCCCTAAATCCTTGAAAAACCTCAGTCAGGATATTATCGCCAATTACTACTGGCTTCACGCCTAAAATGGCATCCAGATAAAATACTTCAGGACATTCTTTACCGTTAAAATAGTCAATCCATACACTGGAATCGACTAATATCACTAGTCAGTTCTCATCCGGTCTAAATCATCATCCCATTTCAGTTTGCCTTTAAATTTTTTAATTTCTTCCTGTTTTTTCAATCTAATAAGGGTCTTAAGCCCTAATTCAACGGCTTCTTTCTTTGTTTTTAATCCGGTAACCTGGAGTACGTCTGTCATTAAATTATCATCAATTACAATATTTGTTCTCATATCAGCACCAATGTGTATAAAATCCAATATATCTACACATGGTAGCGTTAATCAATAATCACCACAAGGCGAATGCACATCGAGTAATTTAGGACGACTAAAACCACGGGTAGGTGAATTCACCTTACCTTGCGGTGTTAGCAACGAGAAATCAATTAGAAATGGGTTATAATTCAATCACTAGTGTGAATTGGAGAAGAAAATGGCTAGAGCATTAGAAGACATAGAAAAAGAAGTGTTATCCCTTGATTCTAA
>JAUVCH010000174.1 GCA_030595795.1 Gammaproteobacteria bacterium | reverse complement strand
GACAATGGGATTAGTATTCTGGATAATCATCGCGGTAACTGGAGGGCCACCCTGTAAGTCACGCGGATTATCACAAAGCACATCGCCAATTCGCGATTGATCGAATATACGGGTGGCGTCATCCGCCACATCCAGGCCTTTGATTACCGTTTGATCGATACCATAGATGCCACCATTAGAATACAGGGCTCCTCCCCCGGGATATTGCCAGGCGCCTGTCAGCGCCGGTAGGCAGGTTACCGCATGCACATTCGCGGCACCGTTTCGGGAACGCGAGAAACCAAAACCAAGTCGAATAAAACTACGTTTGGTTTTACCATACAACCTGGCAAATTCGACGATTTCTTCAGCGCGCAAGCCAGTAATCTCAGCCGCCCATTCAGGTGTTTTATTGATCAGATGCTTTTTTAACTCAGCAGGCACATCGGCATATTTTTCCAGATAACCCTTATCGACCAGATCTTCAGCAAATAACACATGCATAACCGCGCAGGCCAGCGCACCGTCGGTTCCCGGACGTAGCATTAAGTGTAGATCGGCTTTTTCAGCGCTAGGCGTTCGATACGGATCAATTACCACCAATTTGGCACCGCGCTCACGTCTCGCTTGAGCAATATGATGCATAACATTGACCTGGGTACTCACCGGGTTACCGCCCCAGACTACGATCAAATCACTGGCGGCCATTTCTCGCGGATCCGCACCGCGTTTGACGCCGATGCCAGCGAGCCAGCCGGCATCGGCCATAGTGATGCAAAAAGTGGAATGCTGACGCGAGGTTTTTAGCGTATGCCTGAAGCAGTCGAGCGCATCGCGTTGCAACAAACCCATAGTCCCTGCATAGTGGTAGGGCCAGAGCGTCTCGCTACCGTATAGATCGATGGCTTTTTGAAACTGGGAAGCGACTTCATCGAGCGCTTCGTCCCAACTTATAACCTCGAACTCGGGCAGACCTATTCCCTTTTGTCCAACTCGTCTTAATGGCTGTCCAAGCCTGTCCGGGTGGTGTATACGCTCGGCATACCGCGCGACCTTGGCGCAAACCACCCCTGCTGTATAGGAATTATCTTTCGCACCATAAACTCGGCCGATAGTTCTGTCGTCGATAACTTCTACTTCAAGCGCACAGGTACTTGGGCAGTCGTGCGGGCAGGTGGAATGGACGCGCTGTGGTTTAGAGGCTTTGGGCATTAGTCGTTAAAAGGCTTATCCATCGACCCACTCGGTTCAGTAAACCAGCGCGGCCCCTGCTCTGATATATAGGCATGATCCTCCAGCCGAACTCCAAACTCACCATAACTACAAATCATCGGCTCAATAGAAAAACACATGCCGGGTGCTAGCGGCAGGTCATTCCCCTGAACAATATACGGGTGCTCGTGTACATCCATTCCGACGCCATGCCCGGTACGGTGCGGTAGCCCGGGCACCTTATAGCCAGGCCCTAAACCACCGGCTTCGATAACCTGGCGAGCCGCAGCATCGGGCGCCGAGCAAGGTGCTCCAATTTGCACCGCATTAAACGCAGCGAGTTGGGCCGCCTGTTCGAGTTCCCAGATTTCTCTCTGGCGATTGGTCGGTTCGCCAAATACATAGCTGCGTGTGATATCGGAATGATAGCCATGCAAGGTGGCACCGGTGTCGATGAGCACCATATCGCCCTCTTTCAGTGCCTGTGGATAGGGCACACCATGCGGATAGGCGGTCGGTTCACCAAATAAAACAATCTTGAAGGTCGAGCGACCATCCATGCCGCTGGCGATATGAGCATCATCGAGAAAGTCCTGTACCTCGCGAGTATCGATACCCTCTTGCAAGATACGAGCAACGGCCTGGTGGACATTTAAGGTAATGGCTTTCGCCTGTTTTAACAAAGTGAGCTCATTTTCCGATTTGATGCGTCGGCATTCGGCTATCAAAGAACCGCCATTGATTACCTTTATTTTTGTCGACGCCTTTTGTAAACCATCGACAGTAAAAAATGGCGTTTGATCGTCTATCGCTAGCGTTGGATTATTTATCGAGCTGATTTTCAAAACACAGTCGGCAACCGCAGCCGCCGGGTTCTCGTGTTCCTGCCACAGTACAAAATCACCTTCCACGATCATACCCGCTTTGGTCTTTTCTTCTTCGAAGGCAGGACAAACATAAAACAGCTCGTCTGCGCTGATAATCGCACCATGCAGCCTTTCGCTGGGATAACAATACAAACCGGTGAAATAACGCAGGCTGGTGGTAGCGTCGAGATATACCGCCTCGATCCCTCTCTCTACCATTAACCCACGTATCTTATTAATCCGCAATAAATGCTCTTCGATCCCGATGGGCGTCGCCTGATCGCGATTAGAGGTTAATTTTAATCGTTCCTTTTCAGCCGTAGAACCGCCAACACCTGATGCCATCTTCCCACCCTTTATTTTGTCTGAGAAATTAATACTAAAAGGATATCAGTTTTAAATTGGCATAACCTGTCTAACCCGTCTTCTTTTTAACGTTTTCTCGCTTCTTTAAATCCCCGGCTTCGTGCTAGGATTCGCCTGTAAATTTTCTGGGAAGTTCTGTATGACCATCGCAAATTCTGTGCTCGACATGATCGGCAATACGCCGATGCTAAAGTTAAAGCATTTCGATACCGGCCCCTGCGAGCTGTTCGTCAAGCTTGAGAGTCAGAACCCCGGTGGATCGATTAAGGATCGGATTGCTGTAGTGATGATCGAAGCCGCCGAAAAGGAAGGCAAGATCAAGCCCGGTGGTACGATTATCGAGGCGACTGCAGGTAATACAGGGCTTGGTCTGGGACTGGTCGCGGCGCAAAAAGGTTACAAATTGGTTCTGGTCATCCCGGACAAGATGAGCCCAGACAAGATTCGGCATATTCGTGCAATGGGTGTCGATGTGCGTTTAACCCGTTCCGATGTGCAGAAAGGCCACCCTGAGTACTATCAGGATTACGCCAAACGCCTGGCTGAGGAGATTCCAAATTCGCATTACATCGATCAGTTTTCCAACCCAAATAATCCACTCACGCATGAGATCGATACCGGTCCCGAAATTTTTGAACAAATGGGCGGTAAGATCGATGCCATGGTGGTCGGTGTCGGCTCCAGCGGCACGGTTACCGGGCTTGGACGATTCTTTAAGGAAAATGCGCCAGACTGCGAAATGGTGTTAGCAGACCCAAAGGGTTCAATTCTGGCCGATTTAATCAACGATGGTGTGATGAATCAGGCTGGCTCATGGCTGGTGGAAGGCATTGGCGAAGATTTTGTGCCGTCGATCTGTGATCTCGACCTGGTTCACAAGGCTTATAGCATTGACGACGGGGAAGCCTTTGCCATACAACGGGAATTATTGGAGAAGGAAGGCATTATCGCTGGCTCTTCCACCGGCACCCTGCTTTCTGCTGCCCTACGCTATTGCCGTGAACAAACCGAACCCAAACGTGTAGTCACACTAGTCGGTGATACCGGTAATAAATATCTGTCAAAATCATTCAACGATTCGTGGTTAGCTGATCAGGGATTACTCAACCGTGAAAAATTTGGCGACCTACGCGATTTGATTGCCCGTCCGGCTGATACTGGCGATATCGTTACCGTAACCTCCGACGACAATTTAGTGACCACTTACAAGCGCATGCGCATGTTCGATGTCTCGCAATTACCCGTAATGAATGATGGCAAGGTAACTGGGTTAATCGATGAATCAGACATTTTGTTTGGCATCTATAATGACAAAGAAAGTTTTAACAAGAGGGTCTCCGATGTCATGGTCACCGAGCTGGAAATTGTACCTCCCTCCGCAAGCATCGACTCGATACTGCCTTTATTTAAACAGGACAAGGTAGCCATCGTCGCCGACGACACAACTTTTTATGGTTTGATTACTCAAATCGATCTCATTAACCATTTACGCAAGGCAACCGTTTAAATGAGCAATTCGAAAAACAAACTCGGGTTTTCGACTCGAGCAATCCATGCTGGTCAGCATCCCGATCCGTCTACCGGTGCGGTTATGACGCCAATTTACGCAACTTCGACTTATGTACAATCCAGTCCCGGGGTACATCAGGGCTATGAGTATAGTCGTTCGCAAAACCCAACCCGAATGGCTTATGAGCGATGTGTCGCCGATCTCGAAAACGCCAAAGCTGGTTTTGCCTTCGCCTCTGGTCTCGCGGCTTCGGGTACCATTTTAGAGTTAATCGACAGTGGTTCGCACATCGTTGCGATGAATGATTTATACGGCGGCACTAATCGATTGTTTAACCGAGTCCGCACACGTTCGGCCAATCTCGAATTCAGTCTGGTTGATTTAACCGATGCGGATAATTTTAGAAAAGCCATCAAGCCTAATACACGCATGGTCTGGGTCGAGTCGCCTACTAACCCACTGCTACGCCTGGTGGATCTCGCAGCTATCGCTAAAATCACGAAAGAGCACGACATAATCGCCGTGTGCGATAACACCTTTGCCACCCCTTATTTGCAGACGCCCCTAGACAATGGCTTCGATATTGTTGTGCATTCAGCCACCAAATACCTCAACGGTCACTCCGATATGGTCGGTGGTGTCGCGGTTATTGGCGACAACGACGAACTGATCGAACAAATGAGCTTTCTCCATAATTCGGTTGGCGCCATTGCCGGTCCTTTCGATGCATTCCTCGCCATGCGTGGTTTGAAGACATTGGCCCTACGCATGCGTCAACACTGCGCGAGCGCCGTTCGGAAACAAGATAATCTCGACAACTCAAAAAGTGTGTAGAAAAAT
>JAUVCH010000177.1 GCA_030595795.1 Gammaproteobacteria bacterium | reverse complement strand
ATGTGGCCTCGATCATTTTTTTCCACACTACCATCGGCTAGATCGTGATTCCTGTACCCCCAAACCTTCTCCTGATGGTATTAATCATTTGCTTGATTTATGGAAAATAGACGCCAGCAATGCAGTGATGGTGGGTGATTATGTATTCGACCTGCAAGCCGGTCGCAGCGCGGGTGTGACGACCATACATCTGGATACCCGAGGGATCGACTGGCCAGAATGCACCGATATAAAAATTAAACATCTCGATGAATTGGGCGCTTTCCTGTAGGGGCCCCCATAAAGGATGCCCCTACGATTACAACAAATCAGCAATTTTCAATTGCTGTTTGCTGACCGCTGCATAAGGTTCATCGCGGGTTTTATCGTGGACATGCTGACGGTATTTAACAAACTCGGCTTCGTCTTCGTAATGCATAAACGGATTGCCTTCGACCTGTTCGCCGAGCGTAGCCGTCTTCTTCACCGAATAGTTATGTCCGGGATGGATTAACATGTCATCTGGCAGACGTTCTTTCATGTTCTTCAGAGTTTCAAACATGTCTTCGGGGCTACCGCCACTCATGTCGCAACGACCACAACCGAATACAAACAAGGTATCGCCAGTAATAATCTCGTTGCCAAGCTGATAACAGACAGAGCCGGGCGTATGGCCGGGGGTATGTAGCATCTTGATGTTAGTGTCGCCTAACAGGAGGTCGTCACCACCATGGTGCAGGCTCGGCTTGTCCAGCTCGTGTTGCCAGAATTCGTATTCGGGTTTGAGTAAGTGCACTTCGGCGTTCCCATGATTGAGCAGGCCTTCGATGCCATTAATATGGTCGTGATGGCTGTGCGTCAATAGGATATCGGTTATTTTCAGGTCGAGTTGCTGGGCTTTGCTGACAATCGCATCGACGTCCCAGGCGGGATCAACCACAGCGCAACGGCGACTGCTTAAATCTTCCACCAGATAGACAAAATTGAGCATTGGGCCCAGTTCCAGGGCATGAACTTTAAAACCTGTATCAGACATCGCTATTCTCCTGTAAATAGATGCCGACATTATACGCAGAAGCTGGATTTTTTGGCCAATACTGCGGACAATAGCCGTCTTTTTTATAATGCTCGATAAAGCGTTAATTGGGCACGGCATAACAGGAAAATTATGAGTGATTCAGCGATCAAGAAAGTAGTGCTGGCTTATTCGGGTGGCCTCGATACATCGGTCATCCTGAAATGGTTAGAAGACGAATATAACTGCGAAGTGGTGACTTTCACCGCCGATATCGGGCAGGGTGAAGAAGTCGAACCCGCTCGCGCCAAGGCTGAGAAATACGGTGTTAAGCAAATCTTTATCGAAGATTTGCAGGAAGAGTTTGTGCGAGACTTTGTTTTTCCGATGTTTCGCGCCAATGCCATTTATGAGGGTGAATACCTGCTCGGAACTTCAATCGCTCGACCATTGATTTCGAAGCGACTCATAGAGATAGCCAAAGAAACTGGAGCCGATGCGGTTTCCCACGGGGCGACTGGAAAGGGCAACGATCAGGTACGTTTTGAGCTGGGTGCCTATGCGCTAAACCCGGATATACGCATTATTGCGCCCTGGAGAGAGTGGGATCTAAGCTCTCGACAAAGCCTGTTGGATTATGCGGAGAAAGCCGGCATCGCTATCGAGCAAAAACAGGGTAATAAGTCGCCCTATTCGATGGATGCCAACCTGCTACATATTTCTTACGAAAGCGGTATTCTTGAGGATCCCTGGACTGAGGCCAACGAGGATATGTGGTTGTGGTCGGTCTCTCCAGAAGCAGCCCCAGACAAGCCAACTTATCTCGAACTTGGCTATGAGAAGGGTGACATTGTTTCTATTAATGGTGAACGATTAAGCCCTGCGCAGGTATTGACCCGGCTTAACAAAGAAGGGGGTGCCAATGGTGTTGGACGCCTCGATATCGTCGAAAACCGCTATGTCGGCATGAAGTCACGTGGTTGTTACGAAACCCCCGGTGGTAGCATTATGATGAAGGCGCATCGAGCTATCGAATCAATCACGCTAGATCGTGAAGTGGCTCACTTAAAAGATGAACTGATGCCGAGATACGCCACGATGATTTATAACGGCTACTGGTGGAGTCCCGAGCGCAAGATGATGCAGCAAATGATCGATGCTTCGCAGGTGAAGGTAAATGGTGAAGTCAGAGTAAAACTCTATAAAGGTTCCGTATCGACGGTAGGGCGCAAGTCAGAGACCAATAGCCTGTTTGATGAAGCAATCGCCACCATGGAAGAAGACGGTGGGGCTTATAACCAGCAGGATGCCGAAGGCTTTATCAAGTTGAACGCACTGCGTATGCGGATTGCTGGTAAGCGATAAGTGATTTATTGGCGTAACATTTTCTGGATATGGCTGGTCGTTTTTACGCTGTCAGCCTGTTCCGATACAGATCAGGCTGACAACAATAGCCAAAAGTATTACTTTCTAGAATCTTTGACGGTGATTGAAACTGCCGGTCGGAAGCTGCAAAATCAGTCGATCACTAAAGATGAACTGGAGGAAGTCCTCCGTAGTATGGACGAAGGCCTTAAACTGGCGTTCCAGGTAGAAGCTGGTTTTCTGATTACGCTTGATTCTCGCCTGTCCAAAAATTATCAACGCTATTTTGTCAAAGGCGTTGAAACTTATCGACTGGGTATCGAAGCAGGGGATAGCGCCGAACAAAAGCAGGGTTTGGCATTATTGTCGCAATGGTCGAATTTCTGGGCAGAATCGGGGAGCCAGGTCACTGCTAAATTGCAGCCAAAATGACAGCATCGGTTTCCCCATTACGCCTGGTCGTTTGCATAAACGAAAGACTCACTGACCAGCGATCATGCGTTGGCAGCGGTAATCTGGAATACATCGCAGAAATTAAAAAAATGATCCAGGCAGAAAACCTGCCCATACCCGTAATCGAACGAGAGTGTCTGGGTAAATGCGGCTTCGGACCGATTATGCGAATCGCACCCAGCGGAGAGATATTTACCGAAGTGAATAGTGATACTCTCAAAGAAATTATGGTCGAATTGAAGCGATTATTGCTGAAATGAACCAATGAAAACCGTCAGGGCAATGGTATCGGGCCGGGTGCAAGGCGTTGGTTTTCGTTACTTTGTTAAAAGTGAGGCAGACAGGTTAGGTCTTTATGGCTACGCCAGGAATCTGGGCGATGGTCGGGTTGAGGTTGTGGTGCAGGGGGAGGTTAGAGCGGTCGATAAACTGTTAAAGCAACTGGACATCGGGCCCAGGTATTCTAGTGTTAGTTCGGTTGATTTGGTGGAGATTTTGGATGGTTTTTTGTATGAGGGGTTTTTGATTGGTTAAGAATTTTTATTTGTTTTTCCCGACTCTCCTACCCTTGACCCATGAACTCTGAGCGGTTGCTTCCGGCTAGCAGACTTTCAAATACCAGTCTTCATAGGCAGAGTACGGCCAATTTCTGACTTTCAATAATTTCCACACTATAGCAAACAAGTGCCAGGAACGGACACTCATATATCTTAGGTACACAAATTACACCATCAATCTCATCAAGGTATGATTGGCTTACGTGAAACCTCGAACTGACAAAAAGGCCACGATTAGCTACTCCTGAACCTTCTCAGGAAGTTCTTCCCAAACACCGGGTTTGACCACTCGATATTGCTTTTTTCCTGAGTTATTAGCAATTTCCTCTAACGACTCGTTGAGTTCGGTCGTGCCATACTGACTATAAAAATCATCTGAGCATGGCTCTTCTTTGGGATGGTAATCCATGTAGTCACAGATAGCTGATAGTATTGCCTCAGGGCCGTAGGATGCGGTGAGGCACGAACCGCATCGATCGAGAAATACAACCCAACACCAATTTAATGACAGAATATCGTAGAGCCAGAGTCCCAGGTGCAACCTATTTCTTCACAGTGAATTGTGCTGAACGTAAAGGGAATAGCATTCTGACCAATTATATCGACCCACTGAGAAAAGCATTCCGTAAAGTTAAAAACGATCACCCATTTAAAATAAATGCCATCGTTATCTTGCCGGAGCATTTAATTCGAGACGAGGAAGATTACCCCCGCCATGTAGATCAAGAGATTTACCCGCTGGATTGGGCCAGCGATATTGATGAATCAAACAATTATGGAGAATAACGCGAATGATGCGGTTCGTACCTCACCGCATCCTACGATTCTGTTAAATGCCTGTGATGGCAAAATCCAGTGCTGAGATAATTTCATCTCTCATATGTAGAGTCTCCTCAATAAGTCTAAATGATTGAAATATAAGGAATTAACTGCCACTGTGCGGTATAATGATGCACAGAAAGTAGCCCAAATATCACCAAAGGCGTGCACCATGATTCGCTCCCACAGTCACAATCAACTCCCC
>JAUVCH010000124.1 GCA_030595795.1 Gammaproteobacteria bacterium | reverse complement strand
GGTGGCGAGAAATGGGGGCGTTATTCAATGATTGGTCTGGCTTGTCATACCCGATTGAAAGTGTTTGATCATCGCGTGACGCTGGAAGTCGGCGATCAGATAGTCAGTGATGAGCAGGTAGATGACCCGTTAAGTTTTATCGAAGATTACCTACAGTCTTTCAAGGTAGCCGAGGTTGATTGCCAGCCAAAATTCCACGGTGGACTAGTCGGTTACTTTGGTTACGACACGATCCGTTATATTGAACCGAAGCTAGCCGAATGTCCAAATCCGGATAAACACCAGACCCCGGATATACTGCTAATGCTCAGCGATGAACTGGTGGTGTTCGATAACCTGTCGTCGCGTATGTTTCTGATCGTGCATGTCGACCCCTCGGACACTAATGCCTGGGAACAGGGGCAGAAACGGCTCGACGAGCTAGAACTAAAACTCAACGAAACGAAATTAAACGTTAAGCCAAAAGCTACCCAAATGGGCGTGACCGAATCAGACTTTAATTCTGAATTTACTCAGCAAGGCTTCGAGGACGCGGTTGAAAAGGCCAGGCAGTATATTATCGACGGTGACGCGATGCAGATCGTGTTGTCTCAGCGGTTGTCGATTCCATTCAAGGCGGCGCCTATTGATTTGTACAGGGCTTTGCGCAGCCTGAATCCGTCACCTTATCTCTATTATCTTAATCTGGACGATCACTATGTGGTGGGCTCCTCGCCCGAAATTCTGGTGCGTCTTGAAGATATGGAAGTGACCGTGCGACCAATCGCGGGCACCCGTCCGCGAGGCAAAGACGAGGCGGCTGATCTGGCGTTGGAAGACGAATTACTCAACGATCCGAAAGAGTTAGCCGAGCATTTGATGCTGATCGACCTCGGCCGTAACGATGCCGGCCGTGTTAGTCAAACCGGCAGCGTTAAGCTCACCGAAAAAATGATCGTCGAGCGTTATTCGCATGTCATGCATATCGTCTCTAATGTCGAAGGTAAACTAAAGCCAGACATGTCGGCGATGGATGTTTTACGCGCCACCTTCCCGGCCGGAACCGTATCTGGGGCGCCTAAAATAAGGGCGATGGAAATTATCGACGAACTCGAACCGGTGAAGCGCGGCATTTATTCCGGGGCCGTGGGTTACCTGTCCTGGGGCGGTAATATGGATACCGCGATTGCGATCCGCACCGCGGTTATCAAAGACGAAACCCTCTACATTCAGGCGGGGGCGGGGATTGTGTACGACTCGGTGCCAGCCAACGAATGGGCCGAAACCATGAACAAAGGTCGTGCTATTTTTCGAGCCGTGGCCATGGCCGAGTCGGGACTGCCCTCGCGTGACCCCTGCGCCGAGAAGGAGGAAGTCGATTCATGAAAGTATTGATGATCGATAATTACGACTCCTTTACCTATAACCTGGTGCAATACCTCGGTGAACTGGATGCCGAAGTCGAGGTTGTACGTAACGATCAGGTTTCGGTTAGCGATATCCTTGAAACCGATGCCAGCCATATTATGGTCTCACCCGGTCCCTGTACACCGAATGAAGCCGGGGTATCGATGGCGGCTATCGAGGCGCTGGCTGGTAGCAAGCCAATTTTAGGCGTTTGTCTCGGGCATCAGAGTATCGGCCAGGTATTCGGAGGTGCTATTATTCATGCCAAAAAAATCATGCATGGCAAGACTTCGATGGTTCACCACACCGGGCAAGGCGTATTTTCCGGCTTGGAAAATCCGTTCGAAGCCACGCGCTATCACTCGCTGGTGATCGAGCGAGATAGTCTGCCGGATTGCCTGGAAGTGACCGCCTGGACTGAAAATGAAGGGGGCGGTATCGACGAAATTATGGCTGTGCGTCATCGCGAGTTACCCATAGAGGGCGTGCAGTTTCATCCGGAGTCGATTATGAGTGAACATGGTCATGCGCTTTTAAAAAATTTTCTCGATGTAGCGAATAATATAAGGGGTACGCAATGAATATCCAGCAAGCTATAGCGGCGGTCGTCGCGCATGTCGATTTAACCACCGATGATATGACCGAAGTAATGCGACAGATTATGACCGGCGAAGCAACACCAGCACAAATCGGCGGGTTTTTAATTGGCTTGCGTATGAAAGGTGAAACGGTGGATGAAATTGCCGCCGCCGCTGGAGTAATGCGCGAACTGGCGACACCGGTTTTGTTGAATACTGAAAACCTCGTAGACGTGGTTGGTACTGGTGGTGATTCCACTGGCACTTTTAATATTTCAACTGCGAGTGCGATAGTCGCTGCGGCGGCTGGAGCTCGTGTCGCTAAACATGGCAACCGTTCGGCATCGAGCAACTCGGGTGCTGCTGATCTGCTGGAGTCGGCGGGCGTTAATCTTGAAATTAGTCCAGATAAGATCGCCGAATGTGTTGAGCAAGTCGGTGTTGGCTTTATGTTTGCGGTGAAGCATCACAGCGCGATGAAGCATGCGATCGGCCCGCGTAAGGAAATGGCAACACGCACGATCTTCAATGTCCTGGGGCCACTCACCAACCCGGCAGGAGCACCAAATCAGGTGCTTGGAGTTTACAGTCGTGAGTTGGTCGAACCACTCGCTAAAGTATTGCAAAAACTCGGCAGTAAACATGTAATGGTAGTACATGCCGACGACGGCATGGATGAAATTAGCGTCTGTTCGCCAACATTTGTTGCCGAGTTGAAGAACGACAGCATTCAGACACGCATGATTGAACCGGAGCAGTTTTCGATATCGAAGGGTAATATCGATGATATTCGAGTAGACGGTCCCGAACAAAGCCTGGCGCTAATCCAGTCTGTGCTGGCGGGTAAAGCTGGTGCAGCGCAGGATATCGTGTGTCTTAACGCGGGTGCGACAATTTATGTTGCGGGGTTGGCGAATTCCCACGAAGCTGGCGTAGAGATTGCTCGACAGACAATAGCTTCAGGCGCGGCGGCGAATACTTTGCAGAAACTGGTCGAAGTTAGTAACAGCTGAGTTCAGAATGAACAATACCCCCGATATACTAAAGAAAATACTTGCCCGTAAATTCCAGGAAATCGAGGATCGAAGCAAGCGGATCGATTTGCTCCAAATCAGCAAACAAGCCGAGCTGGCTGATCCACCGCGTGGTTTTGTAACTTCGCTAAAACGCCGACTGGACAACGGAGAATCGGCCGTCATCGCCGAAATCAAGAAAGCTTCGCCGAGCAAAGGCGTGATTCGAGAAGATTTCGATCCGGTGCAAATTGCAAAGTCTTATGAAAAAGCAGGTGCGGCCTGCCTGTCGGTACTGACCGATGAAGATTTTTTCCAGGGGCATGATGATTATCTGGTTGCTGCGAGGGCTGCCTGTAGTCTGCCAGTGATTCGTAAGGACTTCATGATTGACCCGTATCAAGTATACGAAGCCAGGGTGCTGAGTGCGGATTGTATCCTGCTCATAGTCGCCGCTCTTGATGATGATAATCTGCGTCGGCTTTTCGATTTATCAAGCGAACTGGGCATGGATACCCTGGTAGAAGTTCACGATCAGGCCGAACTCGACCGAGCGCTGAAGCTTGAATTGTCTTTTGTGGGCGTCAATAACCGTAATTTGCGCAGTTTCGAAACCAGTCTGTCGACCACGTTGGACTTGTTGAAAGGCATTCCAGAAGGTTGTTTTGTGGTAACCGAAAGCGGTATTCATACGAGTGACGATGTCGCGCTAATGCGGGCTAACAACGTCAATGCTTTTCTTGTGGGTGAGGCTTTTATGCGCGTGCCTGAACCCGGCGAGTTACTGTCCGAGCTGTTTTTCAGTTAGTTGAAAAACTTTAGCGCGTTCCGAAAATCACCATGGTTTTACCGTGCGCTGTGATTAAGCCGTCTTCTTCGAGGTTCTTAATCACATGCCCGGCCATCTCACGCGAACAGCCGACTATTTTAGCCAGTTCCTGGCGCGTGATCTTGATTTGCATGCCGTCTGGATGAGTAATCGCATCCGGCGATTGTGCCAGTTCGAGCAAGGCTCGGGCGATTCGACCGGCAACATCCATGAATGCTAAATTACTGACTTTGCGGCTGGTGTGGCGTAATCGACTAGCGAGCTGAGCGGAAAGCTGAAACAAGATTTCAGGTGTTTCGGTCGCTAGTACCATGAATTGTGTGTAATGTATCTCAGCCACTTCGCAGTCGTGGCGGGCGATTACCCAGGCGCTACGTTTAGTGTCTTTTTCGAACAGACCCATTTCCCCGAAGAAGTCGCCGGGGTTGAGATAGGCGAGTACGATTTCGTTGCCCTCTTCATCTTCGATAACTACGCTCACCGAGCCATCGATGATATAGTACAGCGTCTCCGAATCATCCCCAGCATGAATGATTGTGCTACGCATAGCATGCTTTTTGATGTGACAATGCTGGAGAAAATTATTGAGTGCTGCATTTTCCTGGGACACTATTCTGGTAACGGGTTTGAGACTCATTGTGTGTAATATTTATAATAGGTTTTATCGCCGCTAAACATACCATAACTTTAACGATTACAACATTATATTTGGCACGACGATATGAAATGTAGAGTGAAATGGCTGGATCATATGAGCTTTGTTGGAGAGTCCGGCAGTGGGCATTCGGTGGTGATGGACGGATCACCCGACGCAGGCGGGAGGGATTTGGGGATTAGGCCGATGGAAATGCTTTTGCTTGGCCTTGGCGGCTGTACAGCTTTTGATGTGATCTCAATCCTGAAAAAATCGCGCCAGAATGTGATCGACTGCGAGGTTAATATCGAAGCCGAACGATCAGAAGAAATTCCTAAAGTGTTTACAAAAATTCAACTCCACTTCGTTGTTAGCGGACGAGAATTAAAGGCAGATAGAGTTGAGAAAGCGGTTAATTTGTCAGCAGATAAATATTGTTCCGCGTCTGAAATGCTGGGCAAAGTGGCTACAATCACCCACGATTTTGAGATAGTCGAAACCGACTAAACCCGATAAGCAGTGGCTGTCATGACCTTGCTTACCCAGGTCATGGCCGTTTTAACTGGCCTTGGCAAGACTGCGGCGCCGGCTTTGTGAGCGCTAATGGCATGCTGTAATTCGTCAGATTTCATGGTTTCGAGGATTATTCGGCTGCGTTTATCCTGCTCGGGCAATTGCTTCAAATGGCTCTCCAGATGTTTGCAGACCTGTTCTTCCGTTTCCTGAACAAATCCTAAACTCCATTTGTCGCCTGCGACGCCAGCTAGTGCGCCGATGGCGAATGAACCCCAATACCAAAATCCATCAAGCAGACTACGACTGGCATTGAGCTCCGACAGGCGTTGCTGACACCAGTCGAGGTGTTCGTTTTCCTCCTCGGCCGCAGTTTCCATCGCGGTTACGACTTTGGGGTCGCGTGCTGTGAGTGCCTGACCACGGTATAAACCCTGAGCTGCAACTTCTCCGGCGTTGTTGACTCGCATTAGGCCGGCAATATCTTTTTGTTGTTGCTCTGACAGTTCGCCAGATTTCTCGGTTTTAGCCGGGTATCGCCGCTCGTGTTGGGGAGGTTTGACGTGGCAGGTACTGAGGCCATGCTGGAGTTCCTCCAGCAGGCGATCGATGATGGTTGTCTTTTGTCGCATTTCTTTTCCGATGAAATAAAGTAAATATAGCCTTGATTATTAAATTAGAATATAAGATAATACTTATATGCTGAATAACGGCGCCCCCCGCCGCTCAGCATTCCTCCTCCATCATCTTTAGATGGTTTAGGCGTGGTGCCTTTGGCGCCACGCCTTTTTTTACCAACTTTTCCCCTGGTTTTCAAGCAAGATCGATGGATTTAAGGTCTTTAAAAACTATCGCCTATAATTGCCTGGAATAAGGCTTCATTTGTCTTGTCAAGGCCGAATTTATCCGTTAGTATTCGCGCCCTTTGTTAGAGAAGTCCATTCTCTAAAAACAGCTTTACGGAAACAAGTATGAAAACCTATAGCGCCAAACCAGAAACCGTTAAACGTGAGTGGTTTGTTATCGATGCCACAGATAAGGTGCTTGGTCGTTTATCGACTGAGATCGCCCGACGCCTGCGTGGCAAGCATAAGCCTGAGTACACACCTCATGTAGATACTGGGGATTACATCGTTGTCGTCAACGCCGAGAAGATTCGTGTTACTGGTAACAAGGAAAATGATAAGATGTACCACCACCACACAGGTTATATCGGTAGTCTGAAATCAATCAATCTGGCTAAATTGCGCGAAAGCCATCCAGAAAGAATTATTCAGCATTCGGTGAAAGGAATGTTACCTAAGAATTCCCTGGGCAGAGCTATGTTCAAAAAGCTTAAGGTTTATGCCGGTGACGCGCATAGCCACAGTGCTCAACAACCTCAGCCCCTCGAAATTTAAGAGATCGAAACATGTCAGCAGAACAATATTATGGTACTGGCCGTCGTAAGAGTTCATCAGCCAGGGTTTATTTAAAAGCTGGTGGCGGAACGATTACTGTTAATAATCGCAGTATCGAGGATTATTTCGGCCGTGAGACTTCCCGAATGGTGATTCGTCAGCCGTTAGAAACAGTCGATATGCTCGAAAAGTTTGATATCAATGTGAAAGTCAGCGGTGGTGGACCAAGCGGTCAGGCCGGTGCGATTCGCCTGGGTATTACCCGTGCATTAATGCAATACGACGAGACTTGTCGTCCAGCGCTCCGCAAAGAAGGTTTTGTCACTCGTGATGCGCGTGAAGTGGAACGTAAGAAAATCGGTCTGCGCAAAGCCCGTCGCGGCGTTCAGTTCTCCAAGCGTTAATCGCAGAGCTGTATTTGATAGTCAAAAAAGCCTGCTTTATGCAGGCTTTTTTATTGGTGGATTGCCCGGGTTAATTAAGTATGCTCAGGCGGTGATAGTCCGCACCCCGTTGTCACCACCAAGAATTAAAACATCCGCCGGTCGATGAGCAAACAAACCAACTGTTACAACCCCCGCGATCTGGTTGATTTGCGTTTCCATCGTCAGTGCGTTATGAATCTTCAAATTCGTTACGTCGAGAATATGATTGCCATTATCGGTAATAACGCCCTCGCGCCATCGGGGAGTTCCACCGAGCTTTTCCAGTTCTTCCATAACCAGATTACGCGCCATGGGTATGACTTCGACGGGTAAGGGGAATTCACCCAGGGTCTCTACCAGTTTGCTATCGTCGGCGATACAGATGAACTGGTCACTGGCGGCGGCAACAATCTTTTCTCTCGTCAATGCGCCACCACCACCCTTGATCAAATGAAGTTGATTATTGGATTCATCTGCGCCATCGACATAAATCGACATCCGGCCTACAGTGTTTAAATCTTCAACCTTTATTCCATGCTGTTGCATGCGCTCAGTCGAAGCTTCGGAGCTAGAAACAGCTGACTTTATTTTGTCCCCCATGTTCTCAGCCAGTAGATCGATAAATTGGTTAACGGTTGATCCGGTACCGACGCCGACAATCGAGCCGGGAGTTACATATTCGAGAGCGGCCTCAGCGGCCAGCTTCTTTTTTTCTTCGGGTGTCATAGGGAATTCGTTCCAGTAATCGCTAATAACTCATGTTAGCGATTGCGTGGAGAAATGTCATTGCTTAGTCACAGTGCAATGCCGATAATGCGCCTTTAAGCCTGATCACCAGTATTTATGAAACCGCAGAAATTTTTAGAGAAAGTATTAACTGCCAGAGTTTACGATGTCGCGAGAGAGTCACCGCTGGATTGCCTGAATCGAATTTCAGCGCGATACGACAACCAGGTATGGTTGAAGCGGGAGGACTTGCAATCGGTATTTTCCTTTAAGTTGAGAGGCGCATTTAACAAGATATATCAGGTGCAAAAATCTCAGCCAAATTTAAACGGCGTCATTACTGCCTCCGCGGGCAACCACGCCCAGGGAGTGGCCCTGTCAGCAAAAAAGCTAGGTCTTAAAGCGACAATAGTTATGCCCACGACAACCCCCGACATCAAGGTATCGGCGGTCAAGTCTTACGGAGCTAAAGCAGTGATGCATGGCGAAAATTTCGACGAAGCAAAGGCGCATGCCCTCGACATGGCTGAACAGAGGGGATTGGCTTTTATTCACCCCTTCGATGATTTTGATGTCATGGCCGGGCAGGGCACTATTGCGCACGAAATTATTCGTCAGCATCCTGACCACATCGACGCCATTTTCGTGCCGGTCGGCGGAGGTGGTCTGGCAGCCGGTATTACTGGATTTATCAAGGCCGTCAAGCCAGAAGTTAAAATTATCGCTGTAGAGCCCAATGATGCTGCCTGTTTCGCCGAGGCCATGAAGGCTGGGCGTCGGGTCACGTTGAAAGATGTCGGGATTTTTGCCGATGGTGTTGCGGTCAAACAGGTTGGAAAGCATACGTTTGCGATGCTCAAAGACCTGGTCGATGATGTGATTACAGTGAGTACCGATCAGATTTGTGCGGCTATTAAAGATACTTTTGAAGACACTCGCGCCATTTGTGAACCGGCTGGTGCGGTATCGCTGGCTGGCCTGAAAAAATATGTTGAGAGCAAAGGTATTAAAAACCAGACGCTGATAGCGATTAATAGCGGTGCCAACATGAATTTTGACCGGTTACGCCATGTTTCAGAGCGTTCTGAGCTGGGTGAGGAACGTGAGGCGTTGCTAGCAGTGCAAATACCAGAGCGACCTGGAAGCTTCAAACAATTCTGCCAGATTATCGGTAAACGGCAAATTACCGAGTTTAATTATCGCTATGCGGATGATTCCCTCGCACAGGTCTTCGCGGGTATACAACTCACGGAAGGGTTTGACGAAAAAAATAGATTCATTCAATTGCTTGAAGATAAGGACTATACCGTGGTCGACATGACCGACAACGAAGTGGCTAAATTACATACTCGATATATGGTGGGTGGACATCCTGGCACTGATGTCACCAACGAGTTGCTTTATCGATTTCAGTTCCCCGAAAAACCCGGCGCCCTATTAAATTTTTTAATGAAGGTAGGGCGTCGATGGAATATAAGCCTGTTTCATTATCGAAATCATGGCTCAAATTTCGGTCGAATATTGATGGGCTTTCAGGTCGATAAAAAAGAACACAGGGCTTTTCAGGATTTTCTCGCCGAGCTGGATATACCGCATTGGGACGAAACTGAAAATTCAGCCTACCGAATATTTTTGAAATGAGTTATTACTAAACTTAATGTGATTTCTGAGCTAGTCTATCTAAGCTCTGGAAAGGTGGGAATTTTATTCGAGAAAGTAAAGATACCAACCACGGTGCCGTCGCAATTCTATCAACCTTGAACCGAAGGTTCAGGTGGGGTTATTGGTAACCCATCAGGCTTCCCGACTAATCGGGCATGCGCACCAGCGTTACACGAAAGTCCCCGAGGTTAATAAATAGGCTCAAGGATATATGATGGCTGCTAACGAACACCGTAGTTAGTATGGAACCACTATACGCCTGTCTAAAGCTAAAAGTAAAATTTAAATTTCTAATTGCCGAGTCTGTTCTAAAGCACGGGTAATTTTTGTTTCGAGGCTCTTTAATCGGGGTGAGATTACTTCGTCTACCTGCTTGTCTTCGTTATCAGGGTTCAATAATTCGTTGGTTATATTTAAAGCGGTTATCACTGCTATTCGTTCTGATCCGATAATACTCCCGCTGTCGCGAACCTCACGCATTTTACCATCGAGGTACTCGGCTGAAGCCAGAAGTGCAGGTTGTTCTCCAACGGGGCAGGCTACTTTATATTCCTTATCAAGAATGGAAATATTTATCGGTTGTGCGTCTGTCATGAACTTAACTCAAGTGATCTTAAGCGTGAAATCATTGCCTCAACCCGGCTCCTCGCCAACTCGGTCTTCTCAATAAGCTGTGAGCGCTCAGTCACCAGCTTGCCTTTTTGCTCGCGCAAGTTGGTATTCTCGTTTTTCAATAAACCCACAGTATCGATCAGCTCGTCGATTCGCTGTTCGAGTTGTTTGAGGTCGGTCTCGGTATATTCAGTATTATTAGAATCCATAAGATAATCATCGGGCCTAAACCGTCTTCAGTCAACTGGTGTTAGCGCC
>JAUVCH010000161.1 GCA_030595795.1 Gammaproteobacteria bacterium | reverse complement strand
GGATCTCTGGGATGAGTTCTTTGCTGGGCTCATGCCTCCCACGATCCTGATTTCTTTTGCTTTGGGGTCGATTCTCCTTGGCCTGGCAACACCTGCTGAAGCCGCAGCGATGGGCGCCTTTGGTGCCATCTTGTTATCTATCGGTTACGGCAAATTCACCTTTCCTGGTTTCTTTGACAGTCTGGTCAAAGCCCTGGAGATCACGGTTTTGATCATGTTCCTGGTTGCCGCATCGAACTTCTTTGGCGCCGAATTCAGTTATTTGGGCACGCCAAAGATGATGACTGAGCTGCTACTTGGCCTCGACATGTCGCCTTACCTCGTTCTGATCGTGATTATGGCACTGATCTTCCTCCTGGGATGGCCACTGGAGTGGGTGCCTATTGTTCTGATCGTAGTGCCAATTTTGCTGCCAACAGTCGAGGCGTTGGACATCCACGGGCTGGATCGCTACGATCTGATGGTCTGGTTTGGCATTCTGGTCGCGGTGAACCTGCAGACCGCATGGCTATCCCCACCTGTGGCCTTGTCAGCCTACTTTCTGAAGGGGGTTGTGCCGGATTGGGATCTCAAGGACATCTACCTGGGCATGATGCAGTTCATGGTGATTCAACTCATCGGTCTCATCCTGCTGTTTATCTTCCCGCAACTGGTGCTTTGGCTACCCAGGGTAATGTCTGGTGGGTAAATCATGATGCATCTTCTTCGATTTTAACCGGGAGATATCAAATTGTTTTTGTCTATTTCCGCGATTGCGGTCGGCCTCGCGATTCTGGTATGGAGTGCTGATCGCTTTGTCGATGGTGCTGCCGCCATTGCGCAACATCTGGGTGTGTCTAACCTGATTATCGGTATCACCGTGGTCGGGTTTGGTACCTCCGCACCGGAAATCGCGGTCTCGGTAATTGCTGTGCTGGAAGAAGTCCCCGGTATCGCGGTTGGTAATGCAATTGGCTCGAATATCGCCAATATCGGTTTAATCCTCGGCATTACCGCTTTGCTCGCACCGATTTCGGTGTCTAGCGGCCTGATTCGATCAGAATATCCCCTGTTATTTGGCGCTACCGTCGTACTGGTGTGGTGTCTTTACGATCTGCAGCTGGATCGTCTGGATGGATTTTTGTTGCTCGGTTTACTGGTAGTAATCATGACTTACATGATTCGTCGCCACAGTAAGGTAAAAGTAGAGACGGATGTCGTAGAGGAGGATGAAGACGAAAACGACGAATCTATGTCCAAAAAAGCCGCCTGGCTCTGGATATTGGCCGGTCTGGTACTATTGATAGTCAGTTCACGCATGCTAGTTTGGGGCGCATCGAATATCGCGCACAGTCTGGGTATTAGCGAACTGGTAATTGGCCTGACGATTGTCGCGCTGGGTACCAGTTTACCAGAGTTGGCAGCGTCGATTGCGAGTCTGAAAAAGTCGATTGCCGATATGGCGATTGGCAATGTAATTGGTTCGAACCTGTTCAATAGCCTGGCGGTTGTGGGTATACCGTCGTTAATCCGCGGGTTCGAGGTCGATTCAGCAGCCTTGTATCGCGACGTGCCAGTAATGGTGTTGTTGACGCTATTGTTGTTCGCGATGTCATTCGGTGGAAATCAACGACTGAATCAAATCGGTCGCTTCAAAGGGGGGGTGTTACTTGCTTTGTTCACGGCTTATCAGTGTTACCTCTATTTTGAAGTCGTGTCGGGTGAATCCTGGTTTAGCTAGCAAGCCCGAACACCAGTTATAAATTATTTTATTGCTAGGAGAATAGCATTATGAAAATGACAACAGAAGAAGCCTTCATCAAGGTTTTGCAAATGCATGGTATCGAACATGCTTTCGGTATTATCGGTTCTGCGATGATGCCTATTTCAGATTTATTCCCGGCTGCCGGTATTAAGTTCTGGGATTGCGCCCACGAATGTTCCGGTGGCATGATCGCTGACGGATATACACGCGCCACTGGTAAGATGTCGATGGCGATAGCGCAAAACGGTCCGGGTATTACTAATTTCACCACACCGATTATGACCGCTTTCTGGAACCATACGCCCTTATTGTTGGTAACTCCGCAGGCGGCAAACAAAACCATCGGCCAGGGTGGATTCCAGGAAGTGAAGCAAATGGCGCTGTTCGAAGACCTGGTGTGCTATCAGGAAGAAGTGCGTGATGCATCGCGTATCGCCGAAGTTCTGAACCGCGTCATCGAAAACGCCTGGCGTAATTCTGCCCCGGCGCAGATCAACATACCACGCGACTACTGGACCCAGGTCATCGATATCGAATTACCACAGAAATCTGATCTTGAGCGTTCATCCGGTGGTGCCGATGCGATCGCCAAAGCAGCGGATTTGCTGTCGAATGCAACATTCCCGGTTATTCTCAACGGTTCTGGCGTCATCCTCAGTAACGGTATCGAAGCCTCGATAAAACTCGCCGAACGCCTCGATTCGCCGGTTTGCTGCAATTACCAGCATAACGATGCTTTTCCTGGTTCACACCCACTGTCTGCTGGACCACTCGGTTATAACGGTTCCAAAGCGGGTATGGAACTTATCGCCAAAGCCGATGTAGTACTTGCGCTTGGTACTCGCCTCAACCCATTTTCCACATTACCGGGTTATGGTATCGATTACTGGCCGAAGAATGCCAAAATTATCCAGGTCGATATCAACGCCAATCGTATCGGTTTAACCAAAAAAGTGAATGTCGCCATCCAGGGCGATGCCAAACTGGTTGCCGAGCAGTTACTAACTCGCCTCGACGACGGTGCTGGTGATGCCGGACGCGAAGCGCGACGTAGCCTGATTGATGAAACCAAAGCCAACTGGGTCGTAGAGCTTGCAGGCATGGTTCATGAAGAAGACAATGACGAAGGTATTACCTGGAACGAGCGAGCGCGAAATCGCGAACCAGATCGTATGTCGCCTCGCCAGGCCTGGACGGCAATCATGAAATCGATGCCAGAAAATGCAATGGTGTCATCTGATATCGGTAACAACTGCGCCATCGGTAATGCTTACCCCAGCTTTGAACAGGGTCGTAAATATTTCCCACCCGGTCTGTTCGGCCCCTGCGGATACGGACTGCCTGCGATCCTCGGCGCCAAAATCGGTTGTCCCGATGCCCCCGCGATCGGCTTTGCTGGTGACGGTGCTTTCGGTATTTCGATGAACGAAATGACCGCCTGCGGCCGTAACGGCTGGCCGCCGATTACCATGATCATCTTCCGTAACTATCAGTGGGGCGCAGAAAAGCGTAATACCACGCTATGGTACAACGATAACTTTGTCGGAACCGAGCTGAATGTCGGTGTGGAATACGCCAAAATTGCGGATGCCTGTGGCCTCAAGGGTGTCAAAGCAGAAAGCATGGATCAACTCACCGAAGCCCTGAAGACAGCTGTCGATGCGCAGATGAATAGCAATACCACGACTTTCATCGAAGTCGTACTCAACCAGGAACTGGGTGAACCCTTCCGTCGCGATGCCATGAAGGCGCCTGTTGCGGTCGCTGGTGTCGATGCAGCGGATATGCAACCCCAACAGGGCGCGCCTAGCCATCGTTAGTGATTAAGTTTTGCTGGCTCCGGGGTTAATCAGGGAGCCAGCTATTCTTTAAATCTAGCTCAAAAAAATCTGAAGAGATTGTGTATGACCATTGAGATTATAAAAAAAGCCGCAAAAACGTCAGCTACTGGCGAAGATGATACCGCCAGAATCGTTAACGAAATGCTTCAGGCAATCGAAGCTGGGGGAGAAGCCAAAGCGCGTGAATATGCGCTAAAGCTAGACGGTTGGGATAAGGAGATCATCGTTAGTCGCGAAGAAATCGACGCCGCCAACGCATCGCTGTCGCAACGTGCCAAGGATGATATTCGGTTTTCGCATCAACGCGTCCAAGCCTTTGCCGAGGCACAGTTGGCCAGTATGGGTGAGTTTGAAACCGAGCTATCACCCGGATTATTCGCTGGTCAGCGCCTGATTCCGGTGCAGACCGCAGGCTGCTATGTACCCGGCGGACGTTACGCGCATATTGCCTCGGCGATTATGAGTATTACCACGGCAAAGGTTGCCGGCGTCGATCATGTCATTGCCTGTTCGCCAACCCATCCAGATCGGGGTGTACACCCAGCGATTCTTTACGCGGCAGATCTGGCCGGTGCGGATACCATTTTGTCGATGGGTGGTGTGCAGGGTATTGCGGCTATGGCGTTTGGTTTATTTACCGGGCACGAGGCCGATATTCTGGTGGGTCCGGGTAATCGATTTGTGGCTGAAGCTAAACGAATTCTCTTCGGTCGTGTCGGTATCGATTTGTTTGCCGGTCCAACCGAAATTTTAGTCATAGCCGATGAAAACGCCGACCCCGAAATAGTGGCGTCTGACCTCGCTGGTCAGGCCGAGCACGGCCTCGATTCCCCCGCCTGGCTGGTATCGACATCTGCCGAGTTGGCGCAGAAAACCATAGAGCTAATGCCGAAATATATAGAACGTCTAGCCGAGCCGAACCGCTCTACTGCCGAAGCTGCCTGGCGTGATTACGGCGAAGTTGTCGTCGTCGATACGCGAGAAGAAGCGGTTGAAGTCAGCGATCAATACGCGCCCGAACATCTGGAAGTGCAATGCGATGATCTCGACTGGTGGCTGAAAAATCTGAGCAACTACGGCTCGCTATTCCTCGGTGAAGAAACCACCGTTGCCTATGGTGATAAATGTTCGGGCACGAATCATATTTTGCCGACCAAAGGCGCCGCGCGTTATACCGGCGGCTTGAGCGTGAGCAAGTTTATTAAGGTGCTAACCTGGCAGCGCATGACCGAAGAGTCGAATCGCGATGTCGGTGCGGTTACTGCCCGAATTTCTCGTTCGGAAGGTATGGAAGGTCATGCCCGTACTGGCGATGATCGGCTGTATAAATACTTTCCCGGTGAAGACTTTGATCTCGGTATCTGATCTTGTCGAGTGATCTGTTAAAGCAGTTCTCTCTCGAAGGCCGTCACTTTGTGGTAACTGGTGCGAGTTCGGGCATCGGCCGAGCGATGGCAGGTTTTCTGGCAGGCGCGGGTGCGACTTCTATTCTGGTTGCGCGTCGGCAAAATGAACTGGATACAGCCGCAGAAGCGATTCGTGCAACAGACGGCAAGGCCGAAGTCGTTGCCGCCGATTTGTCTCAGCGTGAAAATATTGTTGAGATTGCCGCACAATGTAAGGCTAAAACACTTAACGGCACTGTCGATGGCGTTATCAATGCGGCTGGTGTGAATCTGCGCCAACCGGTTGAAGACATCACACTCGATAGCTGGGATTTGACGCTTAATTTAAATCTGGCTATTCCTTTCTTTTTTACACGTGAATTCGTACCCGAAATGCAGGCACAGGGCTTCGGTCGAATAATCAATATTGCTTCTCTACAATCGACCCGCGCATTTCCAAATGGCCTGGCTTATGGCGCGTCGAAAGGCGGTGTTTGTCAGCTTACGCGCGCCATGGCAGAAACCTGGTCGAAACATGGAATATGCTGTAATGCCATCGCGCCGGGGTTTTTCCCAACCGAGCTAACCGTGTCGGTTTTTGGTAGTGACGATACCCGCAACTGGGCAGCGGGCCAAACTACGATTGGCAGGAATGGGCAACTGGATGACCTTTCAGGTATTACGCTATTCTTCGCTTCGCCCGCTTCGAGTTATATTACCGGCCAGACTTTGCATATTGATGGCG
This sequence comes from Gammaproteobacteria bacterium, assembly GCA_030595795.1. Lineage (GTDB taxonomy): Bacteria > Pseudomonadota > Gammaproteobacteria. The sequence goes on along the minus strand of JAUVCH010000161.1, from coordinate 748 downwards.
GTTTTACCGCTAAATAAGGTGAGATGATGAAAGCACTGGTTTATACCGCCAATCAGGAAATGACTTTTCGAGACGAACCAGAACCACAGGTTGAGAATGGCGATGCCTTAATTAAAATCGAATCGGTCGGAATCTGTGGTTCTGATATGCATGCCTATCTCGGTCACGACGAACGTCGAGTACCACCTTTAATTTTAGGTCACGAAGCGGTCGGTACTGTTTTAAAAGGGAGTCAACCCGGCCAACGAGTGGTTTTGAATCCTTTGATTACCTGCGGTGAGTGCCTCGAATGTTTAAGTGGGCGCCAGAATCTTTGTTCCAACCGAGATCTCATCGGCATGTATCGCGCCGGTGCATTTGCCGAACAAATAGCGATTCCGGAGCGAAATTTAATTCCCGTGCCAGACGATATTTCCAGTGAAAAAGCCGCATTAACCGAACCAGGAGCAACAGGCTTGCACGCCGTACTTTTAGCTGAGCGAGTTTCTGCCAGACCGATTAGTGAAGGGAAAGCTCTGGTCATCGGTGCCGGGTCGGTGGGATTGTTGACCGCTTTAATTTTAAAAGACAAGGGTGTGCGCGAAGTCAGAATTGCCGAAACCAATCAGCTAAGGCGTCAAACGGTTGAAAACACGACCGATTGCCAAATATTCGACCCAATTAAAACGGCTCCTGATGTCGCTGGCTATGACTTTGTTTTCGACGCAGTGGGTAGTTCGATCACCCGGCAAACCAGTATCGCCTCGAC
>JAUVCH010000079.1 GCA_030595795.1 Gammaproteobacteria bacterium | reverse complement strand
AGATTGCCTAGAGACTCTTCTGCGGCGCGTCAACATAACCGTTGCCGCATTACCGGAAGACCCCATGGTGTTTATCGCAAATTTGGTTTGTGTCGTAATCAAATCCGTGAAGCTGCAATGCGCGGCGATATCCCGGGTCTGGTTATGGCCAGCTGGTAAGAGACAAAGACATGAGCTTACAAGATCCAATTTCAGACATGCTGACTCGCGTTCGTAATGCACAAAAAGCGAACAAAGTTAACGTCGTCATGCCTTCATCCACGCAAAAAAATAATATTGCGCAGGTATTAAAAGATGAAGGCTACATCGGCGACTTTAGCGTCTCCGGTGAGACAAAGAAGCAGTTAACGATAGAACTCAAGTACTATCAGGGCAAGCCCGTTATCGACAATATCAAACGTATTAGTCGTCCTGGTTTGCGTATATTTAAATCTAAAGATGAACTGCCATCGATCAATGGTGGACTCGGCATTGCGATTATCTCTACCTCGAAAGGTATGATGACCGATCGTCAGGCCCGGGCCGCTGGTCATGGTGGCGAAGTCATTTGCCAGGTGGTTTAGGATAGCAACATGTCCAGAATAGCGAAAAAACCAGTCGATATCCCCAGTGGTGTCGAATTGAGTATTAACGGCCAGGTAGTGGCAGCGAAGGGGCCTAAAGGTTCTTTGTCTGTGACCTTGCACGATAGCGTGCAGGTTAACCAGGAAGACAACGTATTGAATTTTTCACCACGCGATGAAACGAAGTCTTCGTTGGCACTAACCGGCACTCTGCGCTCTGTCGTTAACAATATCGTCAACGGCGTATCAACAGGGTTCGAGAAAAAACTGCAACTCGTCGGCGTTGGTTATCGCGCACAGGCACAGGGCAAGAAATTGAGTATCTCACTCGGTTTTTCTCACCCGATTGATTACGCCGTACCCGAAGGAATTGAAATCGAAACTCCTGTAGCAACCGAAATTATTGTCAAAGGTTGCGATAAGCAGCTGGTTGGCCAGGTCTGTGCAGAAATTCGTGCTTTCAGGCCACCTGAGCCTTACAAAGGTAAGGGTGTTAAATACGCTGACGAGCAGATCGTCAGAAAAGAAGCCAAGAAGAAATAAGGTTAGTCATGGATAAAAAAGCATCCCGAATCAGACGTTCACGTCGTACCCGAGCAAAAATTGCCGAGCTGGGTGTGAATCGTTTAAGTGTGCATCGTACACCGCGTCATACTTACGCACAGGTATTCTCCAGCGAGACTGGCAATGTTGTGGCTGCGGCTTCAACTTTGAATTCAGAAGTGAAATCTCTGATCAAATATTCTGGTAATGTCGATGCCGCTGCGGCAGTTGGCAAAGTAATTGCTGAAAGAGCAAAAGCTGCTGGCGTAGAAACAGTTGCATTTGATCGCTCTGGTTACAAGTATCACGGTCGAATCAAGGCGCTTGCCGATTCCGCTCGTGAAAACGGTTTAAAATTTTAAGCTGCCCTGGGGCAGGAGATACGAATGGCAGATCCTAGAAATTCGAATGCTGGTGACGATCTAATTGAAAAATTGGTTGCGGTTAATCGCGTAGCCAAGGTTGTCAAAGGTGGTCGTCAATTTGGATTCACTGCGCTGACTGTCGTTGGTGACGGTAATGGCAAAGTTGGTTTTGGTTATGGCAAGGCACGTGAAGTTCCGCTCGCAATTCAAAAAGCGATGGACAAGGCTCGGGCCAATCTAACCTCGGTGTCGATTAAGAACGGTACATTGCAGTATCCGTTGAATGCCCGTCACGGTGCAGCCAAGGTTTATATGCAACCCGCTTCTGAAGGTACAGGTGTTATCGCCGGTGGCGCAATGCGTGCTGTGTTCGAAGCGGTCGGTGTACATAACGTACTGGCAAAGTGTAATGGTTCGCGTAACCCGATAAATCTGGTTAGAGCAACGATTAGTGGTTTGCAGAATATGAAATCTCCAGCTGATATTGCTGCCAAGCGTGGCAAGTCAGTCGAAGAAATTGCGGGTTAATAGTAATGGCTGATACAGAAAACGAAGTAAAAACAGCGGCCAAAAAGGCCGTTAAGAAAGCTGCTGTCAAGAAGGCTTCAGTTAAAAAAGCGACAGTCAAGAAAGTTGCTACGGAACAAGCTGCAGTTAGCAAAGCCGAAGTCAAGACAGAAGCTAAAGCACCGGCCGAGCAAGCGGCGCCAAAAAAAGTGTCAGCGGTTAAGTCGAGTGTGAAAGCGCTGAGAGTGACTTTGACGCGTAGCAAAAATGGTCGGCTTGCCTCGCATAAAGCCTGCGTAGCTGGTTTGGGTTTAAGACGAATGCATCAAACCGTTGAAGTTATCGATACCCCTGAAAACCGGGGCATGATAAATCGGGTTCAATACATGCTGAACGTAGAGGAAGTGTAATGTACCTGAACACATTGAAGCCTGCGAAAGGTTCTAACAAAGCATCTAAGCGCGTGGGCCGTGGTATTGGTTCTGGCTCGGGTAAAACCTGTGGCCGCGGTCATAAAGGTCAAAAATCACGTTCGGGTGGTAGTGTACGCGTCGGTTTCGAAGGCGGCCAAATGCCTCTACAAATGCGTTTGCCTAAATTCGGTTTTACCTCGCGCATCGGTCGTTATTCTGCGGAAGTACGCTTGAATGAAATCGATAAGTCAGGTCTGGATACGATTAGTCTTGCAGCATTAGTTGAGGCTAACATCGTGCCTTTACAGACCAGGAAAGCGAAAATCATTCTTTCGGGTGATCTGAAGCGCGCTGTTACAGTGACCGATGTTTCTGTCACTAAAGGTGCTAAGGCAGCGATCGAAGCCGCTGGCGGGAAAGTAGAAGCTTAAGCCATGGCAAAAACTTCCGCATCACAGGTTGCAAGTAGTCTCGCCGGCGGAAGCCTGAGCGAATTAAGAAATCGTATTTTCTTTCTTTTGTTTGCGCTGGTAATTTTCCGTATCGGTACTTTTATACCGGTACCTGGAATCGACCTAACCGTCATGCGAGAGATATTCGATCAACAGCGTAACGGTATATTAGGCATGTTCAACATGTTTTCCGGTGGCGCACTCGAACGCATGTCGATTCTTGCTCTGGGCGTTATGCCGTATATTTCTGCATCGATCATCATGCAGTTGATGACCGTGGCGATTCCGACGCTAGAGCAGTTGAAAAAGGAAGGTGAGTCAGGTCGCCGTAAGATTACTCAATACACTCGCTATGGTACGGTTTTGCTAGCCTCCTTCCAGTCGGTCGGTATTGCCGTTGCATTATCCGGGCAAAGTGGTGGCGGTGGCGCTGCACTGGTCATTAACCCCGGACCATCATTTATTTTTACCGCAGCAGTGACTCTGGTTACAGGTACCATGTTTTTGATGTGGTTGGGTGAGCAAATCACCGAACGTGGCATTGGTAATGGTATTTCGATGTTAATTTTCGCTGGTATTGTGGCGGGGTTACCTTCGGCAATCGGTAATACATTTGAACTGGTGCGAACTGGTGAATTGAATTCAATTATTATTCTCGCGTTATTTGTTGGTGTCGTCGGCGTGACCTATTTTGTGGTATTCGTCGAACGTGGCCAACGTCGTATCACGGTAAACTATGCCAAGCGTCAACAAGGTCGTAAGATGTACGCGGCGCAAAGTAGTCATCTACCGCTGAAGCTGAACATGGCTGGTGTCATACCGCCAATATTTGCTTCGAGTATAATTTTATTCCCGGCTACGATAGGTAGTTGGTTCGGTCAGGCAGAAGGTATGCGCTGGCTACAGGATTTGTCGGCTACCTTGTCACCGGGTCAACCGTTATACGTAATGTTTTACGCTGCTGCGATCATATTCTTTTGTTTTTTCTACACCGCGTTGGTGTTTAACTCAAAAGATACGGCGGACAATTTGAAGAAATCTGGCGCATTTATTCCGGGAATACGCCCTGGTATTCAGACAGCGACCTATATAGACGGTGTAATGTCACGTTTGACCATGGTTGGCGCGATGTATATCACGAGTGTTTGTCTGTTACCTGAATTTCTGATTTTGTTCTGGAATGTGCCTTTCTATTTTGGCGGCACCTCTTTGTTGATCATCGTTGTGGTAGTCATGGATTTCATGTCCCAGGTTCAGGCGCATTTAATGAGCCATCAATACGATGGTTTGATGAAGAAATCGAATTTTAAAGGTTACGGTGGCGCTGGCTCAGTTCGCTAGGCACCCGATCAGGATATAAGGTAATAAAATGAAAGTGAGAGCTTCCGTTAAGAAATTGTGTAAAAACTGTAAAGTCATCCGTCGCAATGGTGCGGTTCGGGTTATCTGTAAAGACCCTCGCCATAAGCAGCGCCAGGGTTAATCAGGCAGTTTTAGTTTTTAATTTTAAATCGTTGATTTGAAACGTTGATTTTTAAGGGTACGCCAGCTAGAATCTGCGCCCGTTTAAATTCCGTTTAGCTTAGGAGTATCTATTTTTATGGCTCGTATTGCAGGTGTAAATATACCGGATAACAAGCATACAGTGATTGCATTGCAGTCTATTTTTGGCATTGGCGCGACGCGTTCTGCCAAAATTTGTAGCGAAACCGGAATTAATCCGGAAACCAAAATCCGTGAGCTAGCCGAAGATCAACTCGAACTGATCAGAGCAAAGATTGAAGGTTTTACGACTGAAGGTGACCTACGTCGTGAAATTTCGATGAATATCAAGCGTTTGATGGATCTCGGTAGCAACCGGGGTATTCGTCATCGTCGCGGACTGCCTTTACGCGGTCAACGTACAAAAACTAATGCGCGTACCCGTAAGGGACCACGCCGTCCATTGAAACGATAGGCTAGAGACATGGCAACTGATAAAACTTCTCGTTCGAAGAAAAAAGTTAAACGTACTGTATCGGATGGTGTGGCGCATATCCACGCTACCTTCAATAACACAATCATCACCATAAGTGACCGTCAGGGTAATGCTCTGTCCTGGGCTACTGCTGGTGGATCGGGCTTTCGTGGTTCGCGAAAAAGTACACCTTTCGCCGCACAGGTTGCAGCGGAAAGAGCCGGCCAGGTTGCTCAGGAAATGGGTATGAAAAACCTCGAAGTCATGGTTAAGGGCCCTGGCCCCGGTCGTGACTCGGCTGTTCGAGCATTGAATAATATCGGTTTTAAAATTTCTCGCATCGACGATGTGACGCCAATTCCGCACAATGGCTGTCGTCCACCGAAAAAACGTCGCGTATAGGCTGGATTAAGAATGGCAAAATATATTGGACCAAAATGTAAGTTAATGCGTCGCGAAGGTGCTGACCTGGGCCTTAAGTCGGCTCGTCGTGCAGTCGATACTAAATGTAAGATCGACAACCCTCCGGGCGTTCATGGGGCGGGTACTCGTAAGCCGAGAACCTCGGACTACGGTTTACAGTTACGTGAAAAGCAAAAGCTACGTCGTATTTATGGCGTACTCGAAAAGCAGTTTAAAAACTACTACACCGAAGCTTCGCGCATTAAGGGTTCAACCGGTGAGAATCTATTGCAATTGCTTGAAGCCAGACTCGACAATGTTGTCTATCGTGTAGGATTTGGTTCTACCCGTGCAGAAGCACGTCAGCTTGTCAGCCATAAGTCTATTATGGTGAATGGTAAGATAGTTAATATTCCTTCTTATGTGGTTAAACCATCCGACGTGGTGAGTGTACGCGAGAAGTCACGAAAGCAGGTACGCATCGCTGAGTCGATGTCACTGGCAGAGCAAGTCGGTATTCCAGACTGGATCGATGTCAACCACAGCAAGTTCGAAGGTACTTTCAAGGCCTTCCCACTGCGCAGTGAATTGCCGCCGGATATCAATGAACAACTAGTAGTTGAACTCTACTCCAAATAATTAGCGAGTTATTTATGGCCAATAAAATGTATTCCGATTTGTTGAAACCCAAGCACGTTAAGGTTGAGGAACAACAGACCTATCATGCTAAGGTTTCGATCGAGCCGCTGGAGCGTGGTTTCGGGCATACGCTGGGTAATGCGTTACGAAGAATTCTATTGTCGTCAATTCGCGGTTGTGCCATCGTCGATTTCAGAATCGAAGGTGTGTTACACGAATATACAACCATGGACGGCGTTCAGGAAGATGTAATTGATATTATGCTGAACCTCAAAGGTGTCGGCATCATCATGCATAGCAAAGACGAAGCTACACTGACTGTCAGCAAGAAGGGTCCCGGCATTGTTACAGCGGCTGATATCCAGCTCGATCACGACATCGAAGTTGTTGATCCTGATTACGTAATCGCCACTTTGACCAAGGACGTTGACTTTAGTATGTCAATTCACATTCAGAAAGGTCGCGGTTATCAGCCAGCTAATACGCGCCAGACTTCTGAAGAAGATACCGCATTGGGTCATCTGCAGCTGGACGCATCTTTTTCACCGGTACGCAAAATCGCCTACAGTGTTGAAGCCGCGCGTGTAGAGCAACGTACCGATCTAGATAAGTTGATCATCGATATCGAAACCAATGGCACCATCGACCCTGAAGAGGCGATTCGCATTGCAGGTAGTATTCTTAAGGATCAATTGTCAGTATTTGTTAACCTCGAAGGTTCAGACGAAGAAGAAGAGGAAGAACCAGAATCACATATCGATCCGATTCTGTTACGTCCAGTCGATGATCTCGAACTGACTGTACGCTCAGCGAACTGTCTAAAAGCCGAAAATATTTACTACATTGGTGATTTAATTCAACGCACTGAAGTAGAATTGTTGAAGACGCCGAATCTGGGTAAGAAATCCTTAACAGAAATTAAGGATGTATTAGCGTCTTATAGTTTGTCTCTTGGTATGCGCTTAGAGAATTGGCCACCAGCCAGTATCGATAAAGATAGCAAGTTAGCCAGTTAGGCTTGTCAGTAATTAAAGGTATTTAAAAATGCGTCATCGTAATAGCGGTCGTCAACTAAACCGCAACAGCTCACATCGCAAAGCCATGTTCAAGAACATGGCTGCTTCCTTGTTCGACCATGAAGTCATCAAGACTACCTTGCCGAAAGCCAAGGAACTGCGCCGTGTTGCCGAGCCTCTGATTACACTCGCCAAGGAAGACAGCGTTGCCAATCGTCGTCTCGCCTTCAGCCGGATTCGTGATAAGGCAATGGTAGGCAAATTATTCGTCGATTTGGGTCCACGTTATAAAGAGCGCCCTGGTGGATATATGCGGATTCTGAAGTGCGGCTATCGTCCGGGTGATAAAGCGCCGATGGCTTATGTCGAACTGGTTGATCGTCCGGATGTTGATTTAGACGACTAAGTTAGACTGTTTTCGGATAGACAATAAAAAGCCAGCTTTAAGCTGGTTTTTTTGTGTGTACTAGTGATATCAATGCTATCATAAGATTAATTTCTAAACTGAGAAGGTTGATAAATGGCCAATCTAATAGTGCGTAATATTGATGACGACATCGCCAAAGCACTTAAGCAACAAGCTAATCGTCATGGCATCAGTGCTGAGGCAGAGCATCGGCGAATCCTGGAGCAGGTATTGGTGCGACCAAAGAAAAAGACCTTTGTTGAGATTCTGGGTCAAATTCCTAATGTGGGCGACGACTCGGATTTTGCCCGCGCTGAGGATGAGTCGAATTCGAAGGTCTTCGATTAATGTACCTGCTCGATACCAATGCTGTCAGTGAATTACGAAAGGGGCAAAGGGCTAACACAGGTGTAGTCGAGTTCTTTGATTATCTAACAAAGAATGCTAAGCAAGGATTTATCAGTGTCGTGACCTTAGGTGAATTACGCAGGGGTGTCGAATTGATTCGGTATCGGGGTGATAAGTCTCAGGCTGGGCTACTTGAGGATTGGTTGAATCTCATTCTGGAAGAGTACTCAGACTATTTACTTGAGTTTACTGCTGAAGAGTCACAGGTCTGGGGGCGATTACGCGTCCCTCACTATGAAAATGCATTAGATAAACAAATCGCTGCTACGGCACTTACCCATGATCTGACACTGGTAACTAGAAATGTAGATGACTTTGCTGATAGTGGGGTTCGATTGCTAAACCCATTTGAATAAGTAAAAACAGGTAGTCATTGCGGGTGCAACGCGGCAATCTATCAACCAACATCGATAAGCAAAAAGATTGCCACAGCGCTTTGCGCCTCGCAATGACCGCTTGATTATTTTATTCCAGCATTGGGCGCAGGTATTGTCCGGTATACGATCGTTTAACCCTGGCCACCTGTTCGGGCGTGCCAGCGGCGATAATTTCACCGCCCTTGTCGCCCCCTTCAGGGCCGAGGTCGATAACCCAGTCGGCGGTTTTAATAACGTGTAAATTATGCTCGATGACAACTATCGTATTACCGTGATCGCGAAGTCGATGCAGCACCGCGAGTAATTGTTCGATATCGTGAAAGTGCAGGCCAGTCGTGGGTTCGTCCAGAATATAAAGTGTGCGCCCGGTATCGCGTTTGGATAACTCGCGTGCCAGCTTAATACGTTGAGCTTCGCCGCCCGACAAAGTCGTCGCATTCTGGCCGAGAGTAATATAGCTCAGGCCGACATCCATTAGCGTATCAAGTTTGCGTTTGATTACGGGTATCGCGCTGAAGAACGGCACCGCGTCTTCCACAGTCATTTCGAGTACCTGATGAATGGATTTACCCTTGTATTGTATGTCCAGGGTTTCGCGGTTATAGCGTTTGCCCTTGCAAACATCGCAGGTGACATAAACATCAGGTAGAAAATGCATTTCTACTTTAGTGAGGCCATCGCCCTGACAGGCTTCACAACGCCCACCTTTAACGTTGAAGCTAAATCTGCCTGGTTTATAGCCTCGAGAACGGGCTTCTTGCGTGCCTGCGTAAATTTCACGAATTGGTGTAAACAACCCGGTATACGTCGCCGGATTAGAGCGTGGTGTACGTCCAATCGGACTCTGGTTAATATCGATCACCTTGTCGAAGTGGTCGAACCCTGACAGGGACTCGTACTCACCGGCGTGGAAATTACTCTGGTTAATTTCAATGGCCGCGAGTTTGTATAAGGTCTCATTGATCAAGGTCGATTTTCCTGACCCCGAAACACCAGTAACACAGGTGAACAGGCCGACAGGTAGTTCGAGGTCAACAGATTTCAAATTATTGCTACTGGCTTTATTAATACGAAGCCAGTTGTCCGGGTTGACCTCGCATCGTTGAGCCGGGATCTCAATCTGTCGCCTGCCGCTGAGATATTGCCCGGTAACTGATTCGGGATTGGCGGCAATTTCCTTTGCATTGCCAGTAGCGATGATATTGCCACCGTGTACGCCAGCACCGGGTCCGATATCGACAATGAAATCGGCGGCAGCGATAGCCTCCTCGTCGTGTTCGACGACGATGACGGTATTACCCAGGTCACGCAGGAAAGTAAGGGTTTGTAGGAGCCTTTCGTTATCCCGCTGGTGTAGACCGATGGAAGGCTCGTCGAGTATATACATGACACCGACTAAACCAGCACCTATCTGACTGGCGAGACGAATTCGCTGTGCCTCGCCGCCGGAAAGGGTTTCGGCGCTGCGGCTTAAAGACAGGTAATCGAGACCGACGTTGACCAGGAAACTCAGGCGCTCGCGGATTTCCTTATTAATTTTCTCTGCTATTTCGCCTTTTTTACCAGAAAGTTCCAGTGTCTGGAAAAACTTTAATGTTTCGTCGATGGGTAATCGCGTAATTTCGGCCAGGGTTCGATTGGTGATGAATACGTGCCTCGCGGCTTCGTTCAGGCGCTCTCCAGAACAGACCTGGCAAGCCTGCTCCGAAAGAAACCTGGATAGTTCTTCGCGCACCACATTGGACTCAGTATCGCGGTAGCGTCGTTTTAAGTTGGGCAGGATGCCTTCGAAAGCGTGCTTCTGGACCCGTATGTCTCCCCGCTCGTTGGCATAGCTAAATTTCACTTCCTCTTTCGAGCCATGAAGGATGATGTCTCGAATTTTTTGATCGAGCTCGTCAAAGGGCATTTCGACATCGAATTTGAAGTGCCTGGCCAAAGATTGCAGCATTTGGAAATAGTAACCGTTGCGACGATCCCAGCCTCGAATAGCGCCACCGGCCAGACTAAGTTCTGACGACTTAACCACCAGACTCGGATCGAAAAACTGGCTGGTGCCGATGCCGTCACATTCGGGGCAGGCACCGGCCGGGCTGTTAAACGAAAATGATCGCGGCTCGAGTTCGCTAATAGAGTATCCGCATTCGGGACAGGCAAAATTAGCCGAGAATCTTATCTCTTCAAATTTGGCGTCGGAATCGATAGCTGCAATTTTGGCAATGCCATCGGTAAGCTGTAGCGCAGTTTCAAAGGATTCAGAGAGTCTCAGTTTCAAATCGTCGCGGACCTTGAAGCGATCGACAATAACCTCGATATTATGCTTCTTGCGTAACTCGAGTTGGGGCGGATCATCGAGTTCGTAAACCTCGCCGTTAATACGTGCGCGAATAAATCCCTGTCTCAGCAGGTTATCCAGCAGCTGCACATGCTCGCCCTTGCGGTTGACTACCACGGGTGCGAGCAACATCAGGCGTTCGTTTTCGGGTAGCGCTAGTACCTGGTCGACCATTTGGCTAATGGTGCTTGCCTCCAGCGGCTGATCGTGGGTTGGGCAACGCGGGGTACCAACACGAGCGTAGAGCAGGCGCAAATAATCGTAAATCTCGGTAATTGTGCCGACCGTCGAGCGTGGATTATGCGAAGTGGTTTTCTGTTCGATGGAAATCGCGGGCGACAAACCTTCGATGTGATCGATATCGGGCTTTTCCATCACCGATAGAAACTGACGCGCGTAAGTCGATAGTGACTCGACATAGCGCCGTTGACCCTCGGCGAAAATCGTATCGAAAGCCAACGACGACTTCCCGGAGCCGGACAGCCCGGTAATCACTATGAGTCGATCACGCGGCAAGGTGATGTCAATGTTCTTGAGATTATGCGTTCGAGCGCCGCGTATAGTGATTGAATCCATCTAGGAAAGTGCCTGACCAAAACCGTAAATTATAACGGCTGTAACTTTGAAGTGCTCGTAAATAGGGAAAAGACGTGAATAAAAAGCTGCTTTTTGGGGCTAGAGTGAAAAAAACGTGAATTTAGCATGACTAAACTATAAGTTTCGATTTGCAACTATTGTCAAAGAAGTTAATCGGCGTATTGTAATTCTCACAGGCAACAAACCTGTACGGAAACTTAACTAACTATCCATTAGGATTAAAAGGAAAAACTATGAAAATCAAAACTACACTTATCGCCCTCGCTGCACTTTTCGCTTCATCACTCTCGCTGGCCGCTCCGGTCAATATCAATACTGCATCGGCTACTGAAATTGCTGACGCGCTGAATGGTGTTGGTATGGTTAGAGCCGAAGCATTAATCGATTACCGAACTGCCAATGGCGGATTCACTAGCGCCGAGCAAATCATCGATGTGAGAGGTATTGGCCAGGTGACTTTCGAAAAGAATAAGGACGATATTCTGATCAAGTAGTGTTTGATCAGGGATGATCACCCGGCAAGGATGCCGATACTGACCAGGTTTGGTCAACAAAAAGCACACCAATCGGTGTGTTTTTTATTGTTTGTACTGAAAATTTTAATACCGCAAGACAAGCACCTAGCTTCCTTTCCGGCCTACGGGTAAGATATTGATTCAACAGGTTTGTGGTAGAAGCATGAAAAAGGTTGCAGTTATTGGGTTGGGGTATGTTGGTTTACCGCTGGCGTCACTTTGTGCCAGGCAGGGCTATAAAACCGTTGGGTTAGAAAACAATCCATCAGTCCTGACTCAATTATTAGCTGGTAATAGTCATATAAAAGATGAAGTGGTAGATGGGTTGCTTAAAGAGGCTCTGACTTCCGGTAACTTTACTCCAACCGATGACCTGGCCAGCCTATCCGACTGTGATGTTTACCTGATATGCGTCCCGACGCCGATTGATGAAAAACATGACCCAGATCTTGAACCATTAGAAAACGCGGTAAAAACAATATCTCCTTTTGTTAACAAAGGAGATCTCGTGGTAGTCGAGTCAACGGTTTTCCCCGGCACATGTGAGGAAATTGTTTTACCGTTAATCGAGGAAATATCGGGACTCAAGTCTACTGATTTTTATCTAGCGCACTGCCCGGAGCGGATTAATCCGGGTGACCTGTTCTGGAATTCCAGCAATATTCCTCGTGTTGTCGGCGCTATATCGCAACAAGGCGCAGAGATCGCTGCTAGATTTTATGCAGCTATCCTCGGTGGTCCTGTCTACGATGTCAGAGATATTAAATCGAGTTTAAGTCCGAAGTTTACGCGCAACGTTGAAGGTGAATTAAAAGTCGCTCAGGTCGCGCTTGGAAGTGTGACAATGATGCGCTCAATCCGAGACGCCGAAGCGGTAAAAGCGATGGAGAACACCGTGCGTGACGTTAATATCGCTTTTGTTAATGAGCTCGCCAAGATCAGTGACGTGCTCGATCTCGACGTGGTCGATATTATCGACGGCATGGCGACCAAGCCATTTGGTAAAGGGCCGTTTTATCCCGGTGTCGGTGTCGGCGGGCATTGCATCGCCGTCGATCCCGAATGGCTTAAGGCAGCCGCCAATAAGGCTGGGTATATGCCAGAATTAATCAATCTAGCTCGCACCACCAATAACCAAATGCCTGCATATACCATATCGATGCTGCAGGACTTGCTGAATGAATGCGGGCTTCCGCTAAAAGGTACCGAAGTTGCAGTACTTGGCGTTGCCTATAAACGTAATGTGGACGACCCTCGCGAATCGCCTTTTTACCCAGTGCGTGATTTGTTATTGCAAAAAGGAGCAAAGCTCAATATTTTCGACAGCTGGTACAAGGTCGAAAATACGGTTAATTCTGTACAGGAGGCGATTGAAAATTCCAGTGCTATTGTCATCATTACCGAGCACAGTGATATTATCGAACAGCTAAAACTAATCGATATTTCTGCATCGGGAATCAAAGTCATTGTTGATGGCAGAAACTGCCTGAGCGAAGATATTGTGCGCGATTGGGATGTTTTATATCGTGGCATCGGCCGAAGGGCCACAGGAAATTGACACAAAAAATGTGCAGCACTATAGTCGTTCTATGAAAAATATAACCATAAAGCTAGAAGATGATGTCGCGCATTGGTCACGAATTTGGGCAGCTGAGCACAATACCAGTGTTTCCAGGATTCTTGGCGATTTACTAAAGCAAATGAAGCAGGAGAAAACTGGCTATGCGATAGCGATGCAGCAGTTTTTCGATGGTGAATCACAGCCGATGAATGAGGCTGAAAAATATCCATCTCGAGTCGAGTTGCATGAGCGCTAAATGTTTTGTCGATACCATTATTAATCCTTTTCTTGTCAGTATGGATTCATTCTAATATTGCTAATAGCTGACAGGTGCTATGTTTTAGGCAATTGGTGCCCGGGGCAGTGTCAAAATATTCAAAAAACAGGTTCTGTAATCAAAATGAATCTCGCATCTTAGTCGTACTATCAGTAAAATACTCGCCACAGAAATCAGGCATAACAAAATTCGGAGTCCGGCATGGCAAGAGGCGTTAACAAAGCAATCATCGTAGGCACTCTCGGGCAGGATCCCGAAGTAAAATATACCGCCAGTGGCAGTGCTGTGGTCAATGTCAGCGTCGCAACCAACGAATCATGGAAGGACAAACAAACCGGCGAACAGGTAGAGAAAACCGAATGGCACCGAATCGTCATGTTCAACAGACTGGCAGAAATAGCCGCTCAGTATTTGAAGAAAGGCTCGCAAGTGTACCTGGAAGGGAAGATTCAAACGCGTAAATGGCAGGATAAAACCGGTAATGATCGCTACACCACCGAAATTGTCGCTAACGAAATGCAAATGCTCGGTGGCAAAGCGCAGGGGTCGGGTAGTAGCGTACCTTTCGATCCACCCGCACAACAAAACCAACAACCGCAGCAGCAACAGGCGCCAAAATCGAATGCACCGGATACAGCGCCTATTGATGATGGGTTTGACGATATACCTTTTTAATCAAGGCCAATGTTACTTGTAGGGTGCAATAACCGAAAGGCATTGCACCACCAATTCCTCGATCTAGTTACTCAACCATGACTCATTACGACGTATTCAACGGTGATGCCGACGGAATCTGTGCTTTACAACAGTTGCGTCTACAGTCACCAAAGCAGGCAACCCGTATCACTGGCCTGAAACGAGAGATCGACTTGCTAAGCCGTGTTGATGCAAAGGCCGGTGATGAAATAACCGTTCTCGACGTTTCACTCGATAAAAATCGGAATTCACTGGCAGATGTTCTGACTGCTGGCGCCAAAGTTTTTTATGCCGACCATCATTTCCCCGGTGATTTACCCGAGCACAATAATCTGGAATTGCATATCGATCCGGCTGCCGACACCTGCACCAGTTTAATTATCAATCAATACTTGAATGGTGCCCAGGCCAGGTGGGCTGTCGTTGGTGCTTTCGGTGATAACTTTGATGAAGTAGCGACGGAACTCGGTAAATCTATCGGACTAGATTCGACGAGTCTATCCGAGTACCAACAGCTTGGTATTTGCCTGAATTACAATGGTTATGGATTCGAGCTTGGTGATTTAATGTACCACCCTGCCGATCTTTTCGAGTTAGTGAGTGGCTATCAAAACCCCATCGACTTTATTCGTCAAGAGTCAGGCTACACCGCTCTACTCAAGCAGTATCAAACCGATATGGCTTTGTCAGACAATGCCAGGGCCGAATCACAAACCGACTCGGCTGCGGTATACTTGCTGCCCAACGAATCATGGGCAAAACGTATCGTCGGTGTGATGGGTAACGATCTCGCAAAACAGTTTCCAGACCGAGCGCACGCGCTATTGGTAGACATGGGGGATTCTCACTATAGAGTTAGTGTTCGCGCACCTTACAGCACTAAATCGGGTGCGGATGAACTCTGCCGGCAGTTCGAATCGGGTGGTGGGCGGAAAGCTGCTGCGGGTATCAATCGTTTACCAGAAAGCATGTTAAATCAGTTTACCGATCAGTTTAAACAGGCATTTAGAGATAAGTAATGAGTGATCAAGATAAAAGCAGCAACGTCGTCTGGCACCACGCCACAGTCACCCGCGAAAGGCGAGAGGCCTTAAACCAACACAATGGTGGTGTATTCTGGTTTACCGGATTATCCGGCGCAGGAAAATCGACTCTCGCCCATGCTGTCGAGGAAAAGCTACATCAGCAGGGATATCGTACCTATGTACTCGACGGCGATAATGTTCGCCATGGCCTCTGCGCCGATCTGTCGTTTTCGAACGATGACCGTAAGGAAAACATCCGCCGTATTGGTCATATGGCTAAGCTCTACGTAGAAGCTGGCGTTATCGTGCTCACTGCTTTTATTTCACCTTTCAGAGCCGATCGTGAAAATGTACGGAAGATATGCGGTAATGATTTTCATGAGCTTTACTGTAAATGCAGTCTCGAAGTCTGCGAAGATAGGGATGTAAAAGGCCTGTACAAAAGAGCAAGAGCGGGGGATATTACCGATTTCACCGGCATAAGCTCGCCCTACGAAGAACCAGAGGCAGCAGAGTTACAAGTCGATACCGAAACGCATCTGGGTGAATGTGCCGACAACGTATTTAACTACATTGCACAAGCGGTAAAGCGGTAAAGCCACCCCCGTCATTGCGGCCCGTGACGCCTACATGGATGTAGCGGTCCGACGTACCGGTGATAGAGTCGAGTCGGGAACAGAGACCGAGAATAACGCGTCGTTACATGGACGTACCTTTAGATCACTGACTGCTTCCGAGGTCATTAAAAGGAGTCAGGTTCCCTGGCGCGCTAACATTTTTTCTAATATTAGCTGAAAACATGATAATCGGCCTCAAATTGAGTAAAATTGATCCATGCCGACAATTTTGCGTATAGGTTCTTTTCGATTTTTCTTCTACAGTAATGAAAGAGGAGAACCACCACACATTCATATACAAAGAGATAGCATGCTAGCAAAGTTTTGGCTAAGCCCTGTTTCTATAGCAAGTTCAACGCGTTTTTCCGCAAAGGAACTTCGAAAGCTTGAACTCTTAGTGACAGAAAACAAACAAACCTTTAAAGAGGCATGGAATGAGTATTTTAGCAGTTGAATTGCACCCACTGGCTCAGAACGTCGAATGTACCGAAACATCAGTTGTAGTTGAGTTGATTGATGGTCGAACCGTGACTGCTCCTCTCATATGGTTCCCTCATTTATTAAATGCATCCCCAGAGCAATTACAGAATTGGGAAATCCTGGGGGATGGGGAAGGTATCCATTGGCCAGAGATAGATGAAGACCTTAGTGTTGCTGGTTTGCTCGCAGGCGCACACTGAAATCCATTACTCTCGCAAAGGCGCAGGGCACGCAGAGGAAAGCAACAACAATAAGTCATTGCGACGCCTGCAGGGATGTAGGTGGTAGAGTAATGCAGGAGCAATTACCGAGGCGCGAGGCGACGTGGCAATCTTTCTTAGTACCTTAAAATCCAAACAAATCACCGATATTACGGCGTATATCTATCGTAAGTTAAACCAGATTACCCTAAAATACCCCGCGAGCTCTGCGCCTTGGCGAGAGTTAAATTTTCTAAGCTATATTCATTAATTCCCCTGGGAGCTGAAAGTAATTGAAATGAAAAAAAAGGAAGTAATTCAAAAAGCAGTCATTCCCGTCGCTGGTCTCGGAACACGAATGTTGCCAGCCACCAAGGCGATCCCGAAAGAGATGCTGCCCATTGTCGACAAACCGTTAATTCAATACGTCGTAAACGAAGCGGTTGCCGCAGGTATAACCGAAATAGTGCTAGTCACCCATGCTAGTAAAAACGCGATACATAATCATTTCGATACCTCATTCGAACTTGAAACTCAACTAGAAAAAAGACTCAAGCGGCAGGTTCTGGAGAAAGTACGGGCCATAGTCCCCAAAGGCGTCACCATTATTGCTATTCGCCAGGCGCAGGCAAAAGGGCTGGGTCACGCAATCAACTGCGCTCGCCCAGCGGTAGGCGATAACCCATTTGCAGTTTTGCTACCCGATGTCCTGGTCGATGAATACCGCTCTGATTTAAAGGCCGATAATATGGCAGCGATGGTGAAGCGATTCGAGAGCACTGGTGCCAGTCAGATAATGGTCGAGCCAGTTCCGAAGGAAAGCGTCGATAAATACGGTGTGATCGATTGTAACGGGCATGATCTTGAAGAAGGCCAGACCGTCTCAATCAAAGCCATGGTCGAGAAACCGCCAGTAGACTCCGCGCCATCGAACCTCGCCATCGTCGGGCGCTATATCCTGTCGGCAGATATCTGGCCACTACTAAATAAAACCGAACCCGGTGCGGGTGGTGAAATCCAGCTAACCGATGCCATCGACGGACTTCTCAATAGTGCAGCGGTAGAGGCATATCGAATTGTCGGTAAGAGCCATGATTGTGGCACCAAGCTGGGGTATGTGCAGGCTCAGATTGAGTATGCTTTGCGGGATGATGAGATTGGTGGGCGTTTGCAGAATTCTATACATTCGATTATTGAGTCGGTGTCGTGATGGCCTCACCAATATTTTTAACCCTGTATGGAATCAGCGCAGCTCCTTAACTAATATATTGAAGGGTATCTAAAAATAATGAAAATTGCAGTAGTAGGAACCGGCTATGTTGGTCTGGCAGTATCTATGTTGCTGGCGCAAAATCATGAAGTAGTTGCGCTAGATGTTGTTGCCGATAAAGTGAATTTACTCAATAACAAAAAATCACCTATAGTCGACCCAGAAATTGAAGATTTCCTGGCCAATAAAGAGCTGAATTTCACGGCATCGCTAGACAGGCAGACAGCCTACCACAATGCAGATTATGTGGTCATAGCAACTCCTACCGATTACGATATAGAGTCGAATTATTTCGATACATCTTCTGTTGAAGCAGTGATTAAAGATGTCATGGAAATGAATCCTCAGGCGGTTATGGTGATTAAATCCACCGTACCCGTTGGTTTTACAGCAGGAATAAAACGTAAATTCTGCAGCAATAATATTATATTCTCGCCCGAGTTTTTAAGAGAAGGCAAAGCACTTTACGATAATCTATACCCATCCAGAATTATCGTAGGCGAAGAGTCAGACAGGGGGAAAGTTTTTGCCGACCTGTTAGTGGAAGGCGCTCTGGCAGAAGATATCAGCGTGCTGTTTACTAAATCTAATGAAGCCGAGGCAATAAAGCTTTTCTCAAATACTTACCTTGCCATGCGCGTAGCCTATTTTAATGAGCTGGATACCTACGCAGAAGTGCATAATTTAAATAGTAGGAAAATAATAGAAGGAGTATGTATGGATCCCAGGATAGGTTCCCA
>JAUVCH010000181.1 GCA_030595795.1 Gammaproteobacteria bacterium | reverse complement strand
GGAAGCGGTGCGCGATCCCGAAGCATTTGTCGCTGCACTCGAAAAGGCGCTTAACAAAGATATTCCAGTTGTTATTTTAAAAATCGGTAAATCGCCCTTAAGCGCGGAGATGGCCTTAACACACACGGGTGCAGTCGCAGGTAGCCATGCGGCTTTCGAAGCCCTGTATCATCGTTATGGTGTCATCTCGGTCGATGATTTCGATGAGATGACGGCAGTTTTAATGCTGCTACAGAATAGCCCTGCCAGTCATCCAGGGGCACTCGCAACGATACAGGAATCCGGCGGCTTCAGAGAATTGGTTGCTGATATGGCCCACGAGTTAGAAATCGAATTTGCCGAGATAGACGACAGCACCAAAGATAATATTCAAACTTTTCTTGACCCAGGCCTGAAGGCCGAAAACCCACTCGATATCTGGGGCACGCATGACAATTTCGAGGCTCGTTTCCTTTCCTGTGTGATGCATTTAATGGAAGACCCTAAGGTCGCGGGTGGTGTTTTCTTTAGTAATTTCAGAGACGGTTATTTCCTCTCCGAAGCCATTTACCGAGTGGTTCAAACAGTAGCCGAAAAAACTGGCAAGCCGATAGCTCTGGGAAACTGTTATAGCGATTTAAAGCACGACGATTTATGTCTGCGTGGTTACCAACAGGGTATTCCCATAATTGATGGAATTCGAGAAACACTTCTAGCCTTCAAACATTTGTTTGCGTACCAGGTTTTTAAATATGCCAGCAAACCATCATCTACGAGTCCTGGCTGGCCTCCGAATAGTATTGAAAATTGGCGAAAAAAACTGTCTGGACAAGGAATATTAGGGGAATCCGAAGCCCTTTCCTTGTTGGCCGATTTTGGTGTGTCAGTTCCTCGGCAGGTAGCGATTAATGACAGAACGACATTGCTCGAAGCCACCCGGTCACTCGACTACCCGCTGGTACTGAAAACTGCCGAAGTTAGCATCCACCACAAGAGTGACGCCGGTGGTGTCATTGTTAATATCAGCTGCGAAGACGAATTGCTCGCACACTACAATGATCTGAGCCTGCGGTTAGGCTCGTCTGCTTTGTTAACTGAAATGGTCGCCAAGGGTACCGAGGTTGGATTAGGCATTATCAACGATCCGCAATTTGGCCCACTCATCATGATTGCAGCAGGCGGTATTCTGATCGAGCTGATTTCGGATCGTGCCGTCGCGTTATGTCCTGTTTCGGCAGAAGCAGCGGATGAACTGCTCGCTACGCTGAACATAGATAAACTGCTAAGAGGAGCACGGGGGAGTCCTCCAGCCAATCGTCAGGCCTTGATAGAAATTATCATGAAATTATCATGGCTGGCATTTGAATTAAAAGACGTCATCAGTGAGATTGATATCAACCCGGTGATCGTCAATGAAAGTTCAGCTATCGCTGTCGATGCTCTGGTTGTCACCAGCCAATAACGAACGACCCCTTTGATAATAGCTGTTCATTATATCATCAGGCACCATGCTACCGCCTGTCGCCCACACAATATGCGTGGCGTTAGCCATCGATGTACTGAGTTTATGCTGCTTGATATATTGTTGACCAACCGTAGTTGCGATCAAACGGAAAGCACCCGGTAAGCCAGCTAGTGCGGATGGCTCCAATGAGATTTTTTCGAGATCAATCATCTGGTTCAAGTATTCGAACAAGTGATTATCTTCGACCGTGTAGCAGCCACTAATCATTTGATAAAGAGTTTTCCCAACTAATCCCGAGGGACTCGCCACCGCAAGACCATCGGCGTCAGTAACATTGTCGAGGCCGATATCTCGGACATTTATTTTATCGTGCAAACCGGTCATCAAACCCAACATCATGCAGGGCGAAGCCGTTGGTTCGGCGAAAAAACAATGCACATTATCTTTGAAAACCTGTTTTAAACCAAAGGTAATGCCACCCGGCCCACCGCCGACACCACAGGGTAAATAGACAAACAACGAATGATTAGCGTCGACCGCTACATTCAGGCTTTGCAATTGTTGCTGTAAGCGCTTCGCTGCAACTGCATAGCCCATGAACAAATCGATCGACTGTTCGTCGTCGACAAAATGCATATTGGCATCCTGCTCGGACTGTTGTCGTCCCTGTTCTACTGCCTTACTAAAATCACCCTGGTACTCGATGACATTCACGCCCTTCTCGCGCAATAAATCTTTCTTCCATTGTTTGGCATCGGCCGACATGTGCACAGTGGCCTGAAATCCCAAACGCGCGCTCATGATGCCTATGCTCAGACCCAGATTGCCGGTGGAACCAACGGATATCGAATGTCGTGAAAATAATTGCCTATAGATCGCACTATCAAGAATGCTATAATCATCATCTGTAGTAAAAGCAGTTTGATCAAGCGCTAATGTTTCGGCGTGTTTTAAAACTTCGTAAATTCCTCCACGCGCTTTTACCGAGCCTGAAATGGCGAGCTGGTTATCGCATTTGAGCAATAAACGGCCTGGTCGAATATCAATATCTTCCGATAATGCTTCCTGGATATGCGGGATATCGATTAAAGGTGATTCGATAATACCTTGACTGGGCTGGGTCTCTGGGAAAAGCTTTGCAATATAAGGCGCGAATCGAGCGAGTCGTTGCTCGGCATTGAATATGTCTTCCTCTGATAAAGTTAATCGGCTCTGGGCGGTTTTGAACGCAGTGTAATCGGGATTGCACCAGAAGACTTCTTCTCTATTTGCTACCGAGCCCAAAATCGGATATTGCTGAATCCACTCGCTACTGGTAATCAACGTCGAGCCTGTATTTCGATTGACTGTGTAAGGCCCAGTAAAGTTCGCGAATCACTCTCGTCACGGCACCGGCTTTTCCGTCGGCAATCACTTGCCCGTCGATTCTACCGACAGGCATCACGCCACCCGCAGTGCTGGAAATAAATACCTCATCGGCTTCAAGAACCTGTTGTGCCGACAATTCACCCTGATCCACGGAATAACCCTGAGCTGCTGCCAGTTCGATCACGGTTCTACGCGTAACACCTTCAAGCACGCCATGTGCAGGGGTAAACAGGCTATTATCTTTCACCGCGAATATATTAAAGCCCGGACCTTCAACCAAATTACCATTCGCGTCGACCAGAACTGCTGATTCACCGCCACGGTCGTAGGCTTCGAATAACCCAGTCACCATATCGAGCCAGTGATAGTTTTTAATCCTTGGATCAATAGAGGACGGTGGGATTCTCTGCTGCCGGCTGACAACCAGGTGTAGACCTTCGTTACCATCGGCGGGGTTCGATACCCATACAAATGGAATCGCAAAGGCGAAAAACTGATTATTACAACTTCGAGGGTCACGCGAACCTGGCTTCGGCATACCCCGCGTGCAAATCATCTCAACATAGACGTTTTGCAAACCGGTGATGGCCACACAGTCGTTCAGTATTGATTGAAGTTGATCGCGGCTATAGGGTATAGATAAGCGTAATTTTTCCATTCCGGCATAAAAGCGATCGATGTGATCGTCTAGTCGGAAAAAACTACCCTGCCAAACATGCGCGACATCGTAAGTGGCATCTGAATGCAGGAAGCCCCAGTCAAGTAGTGAAATTTTTGCTTCGGATATGGGAACTAGTTTGCCGTCGACATGGGCGCTGCCGTGGGGGTATATAGTTCTCTCGGTCGTCATATTAGATATCGGCCACGACGAATATACTTACATTAGAAAAATTCAGATTCATTGGTTTGCTATGTGGTTACCAGGTACATAAAGTAGAAATTACAATCGACTCGTCCATATGGTGACAGTAGATCATTCAGTTGTGTTATGGGCAATAAAACTCTTCTAGTTATACTCTCAATACCGTGTTTAGTATGACTAAATTAAATTAACCCGGCTTAAACCCTCGCTAATGAAAAGATATATTTTTTGTATTTCACAGAATTATAGCTTTACCATTTTACGACCTATTCAGAAAATTCTTAGGCAACGAGGAGATGAAGTTCACTGGTTTTTAGAAGGTAATTCAGTCAATC